>JABABC010000092.1 GCA_014238445.1 Coxiellaceae bacterium | reverse complement strand
CTCCAATACGCACGGATTGCGAATAAACCACACCGTTTAAAGAGATAATCGCTACTTCCGTGGTACCCCCACCGATATCAACAACCATAGAGCCTGTTGCTTCATCGACTGGCAGACCAGCTCCCATCGCTGCCGCCATTGGCTCTTCAATTAAATAGACTTCACGAGCACCCGCCCCTAAAGCAGATTCTTTGATAGCACGACGCTCAACTTGTGTTGAGCCACACGGCACACACACTAAAACACGCGGACTGGGGCGTAAGAACTTTGTTTCATGCACTTTATTAATGAAGTGTTGCAACATTTTTTCCGTGACATGAAAGTCAGCAATCACACCATCTTTCAGCGGGCGTGTTGCTTTAATATTGCCCGGGGTACGACCCAACATTCGCTTAGCTTCAGAGCCTACTGCAGCAACTCGACCCTGACCTGACACCATATCTTGACGCAAAGCGACCACAGATGGCTCGGCCAAAACAATGCCTTTGTCACGCACGTAGATTAATGTATTAGCTGTTCCTAGATCCACCGCGATATCATTGGAAAATAGACCGCGAAGCTTTTTAAACCACATAATTTGTACTCTAATTTAACAGTTCTATATTGAGATCTTTCAACCCCTCGATTTTCGAATCGATACTGTAACTGATAAAAGCACACCCGTCGAGTCCTCCTGAAGTGGAATCTAACCAATAGGTCATAAACACCTGATTACACACCACCCCACCAGCGCACAAGGCATGACTTCTGCCCATCCCATCCCCCAGCGCTTCCCATCAAGACAGGAGTCGATTATGATTCCATGAACTTTCACCTACTAGGAATCACACATGGCGCTCTCACCTGACGAACTGGCCCACCTAGCTCATCTTGCAAAACTGAATGTTACGAGTACAAGATATGACGCACTGCAAACTAAAATAGACTATTTTTTAACGCTAGCCCAACACCTGAATGCACTAGACACGAGTGACGTTATACCACTCACTCACCCACTCGAACTAGAACAACCGCTTCGTGAAGATACTGCAACGACCAACCCCGTACATTTCAATGACCAACCGCTCACTGACCATGTACGTGACAATCTTTACACCGTTCCTACAGTGCTCGATCACTCAAACTAGGATATAACGATGCTACACACTCAAACACTCACTGCCCTGTGCGATGATTTAGAGCACAAACGTGTCTCATCACGCGAACTCACACAACACTTTTTAGACCGCATCCAACAACACGACTCTGCTCTCAATAGCTTCATCACTGTGACAGCTGAACAAGCTCTACAACAAGCTGATCGCGCTGATCATCTGCGCGCACAAGGTCAAAGCCAACGCCTCACAGGCATCCCATTAGCGCACAAGGACACCTTTTGCACCCGGGGTGTTAAAACCAGTGCTGGCTCAAAAATGCTCGATAACTTCATTGCACCCTATAATGCCACGCTCATTGAACACTGCGAGCAAGCAGGCCTCGTCATGTTAGGGAAAACCAACCAAGATGAATTTGCCATGGGCAGCACCAATGAAAATAGCTACTATGGCCCTGTAAAGAACCCTTGGAACTCACAACATTGCCCGGGTGGTTCTTCCGGTGGCTCTGCCGCCGCTGTTGCGGCACGGCTGACCCCAGCAGCCACAGGCACTGACACCGGTGGCTCAATACGTCAACCTGCGGCCTTTTGTGGGCTCACAGGCATTAAACCAACCTATGGTAGTATCTCACGTTTCGGCATGATTGCGTTTGCCTCAAGCTTAGACCAGGCCGGTATTTTGGCACACACGGCCGAAGACAATGCTTTACTGCTCAACCTCTTCAGTGGTCACGACCCCAAAGACTCCACCAGCCTGTCACAACCCCTCCCCGATGCAACCAGCACGCTCAATCAACCCGTCAAAGGCTTAACCATTGGCATTCCCGAAGAGTATCTCCATGATCATTGTGACCCAGCCATTGCTGACGCCATTGCGCGTGTTGCCGATCAATTACAAGCACAAGGCGCCACGCTAACCACCGTTAGTCTGCCACACACACACTATGCACTGAGTTGTTATTACATCATTGCTCCCGCGGAATGCTCTTCCAATCTATCCCGCTACGATGGCGTACGGTTTGGCTATCGCTGTGAGAACCCTAAAAACCTTGAAGACTGTTATCGTCGTTCACGCAGTGAAGCGTTTGGAGATGAAGTGCAACGTCGCATCCTCACCGGAACCTACGTGCTTTCCGCAGGTTATTACGATGCTTATTACGTCAAGGCGCAGAAAGTCCGTCGCCTCATTCGTGATGACTTCACACAAGCATTCAAAACCGTGGATGCCTTACTGACACCCACCACACCGACAACCGCTATGGCTTTAAACCATACCCATGAACACGCTGAATCCGACCGATACACGACAGCAGTCAATTTAGCGGGATTACCGGCCTTAAGCCTCCCCTGCGGGCAACACGATGGATTGCCAATTGGCGCACAACTCATTGGCCCACACTTAAGTGAACATCGTTTACTGCAAATCGCACACCAATACCAACAACACACTGAATGGCACAATGCCATTCCGATCCCGTTTCAACAGCAAGGGGCCAACACATGAGCTGGGAAACTGTCATAGGGCTCGAAGTCCACGCACAATTAAGCACACAATCAAAATTATTTTCTCATTCAGCCACCAGTTTTGGTGCAGAACCCAATCAACACGCCTCCATCATTGACTTAGGCTTGCCCGGCACTCTGCCTGTCGTCAACCAAAAAGCCGTTGAATTAGCCGTGCGCTTTGGCTTAAGCATTGATGCTAGCATCACGCGACAGTCGGTGTTTGAACGTAAAAACTATTTTTATCCCGATTTACCCAAAGGCTATCAAATCACGCAATTACAACATCCCATTGTTACAGGTGGGCACTTAGATATCGCTGTCAGCAAAGACACAAAACGCATTCGCATTAACCGCGCGCACCTAGAAGAAGACGCCGGCAAATCGATACATGAAGGTTGGCTGGGTGAAACCGGCTTAGACTTCAATCGTGCGGGAACCCCACTCCTGGAGATTGTCACAGAACCCGATTTTCGTTCGGCAGGGGAGGCTATCGCCTACCTGAAAGCATTACACCAACTCGTACGGCACTTAGGCGTGAGTGATGGCAATATGCAAGAAGGATCTTTTCGCTGTGACGTGAACCTGTCAATGCGTCAACAAGGTGACGACACCTTAGGCACACGCACTGAAATTAAAAATCTCAACTCGTTTCGATTTATCGAACAAGCCATTTTATTTGAACGTGATCGTCAAATCGATGCGTTAGAATGCGGTCAACGTATCGTGCAAGAAACGCGACTGTATGATCCTCAAAAAAATATGACACGCACCATGCGCAGTAAAGAAGAAGCTAATGATTACCGCTATTTCCCAGACCCTGACTTACTACCGGTTGTCGTTACCCAAACCACGATTGATACCATTCAAGCTGCACTACCCGAGCTACCTAAAGCCAAACAACAACGCTACATTGATACACTTAAGCTATCGGAGAGTAACGCACAGCAACTTATTCAATACTTGGAAACAGCCACCTATTTCGAACAAACACTGACTACTATGGATCAACCGGATGCCACACTGGTCGCCAACTGGATTAACGGAGAACTCACTGCCACCTGTCATCGAGAAAACCAGCGCATCGACACCTGTCCAATACAACCGCAACGTCTCGCAGAGCTGTTACAAGCCATCCAAGCAGGTATTATTTCCAATACGATTGCACGCGAAGTGCAACAGCATTTATGGACACACCTGGATGATCATGCTAACAACGTTATTGAGACTCAAGGACTAGCACAAATTAATGATAACGACCAACTAGCCACCTTGATCGATGAGATTATTGCGGAGTTCCCAGAGCAAGCCAATGAGTTTAAGGCCGGTAAAGATAAGCTCCTCGCTTTCTTTGTCGGGCAAGCGATGAAGCGAACAACAGGTAAAGCAAACCCTGCAACGGTCAATACACTCTTACGAGAACGACTACGCTAAATAAAAATAAAACCCAAGCTAACCGTTTTTTTTAATATTGCTTCAGCCATTACAACTAACATGCTAGTCTTACAGTAATTTTTACCACAATGAGACCAAGACCATGGACAAGCCAACCGCAGGGGATATCATTGTGATAGGCGGAGGTGGCTTTGGTGGCATGCATCAACAGTTTCAGATCGAAGAATATATCCTAAAACAAGCACGCACCGACAAGCCATCGATTTGCTTTATCCCAACGGCCAGCGCTGAAAATGATCTTTATATTGCGCGTTTTTTTGAAGTCTTTTCTCAGTTTAATTGCCAACCTCATGTGCTACGGCTCTTTAATCGCACCCCAGCAGTAGAGCAGGTGATTCTTAATAGCGATATTATTTATGTCGGTGGCGGCAACACCAAAAGCATGCTCGCTGTCTTTGACACCTGGGGAATTAACTCCCTACTAAAAAAAGCCAACCAACAAGGCACCGTTCTTACCGGCGTCAGTGCTGGTATGATCTGCTGGTATGAACAAGGCATCACCGATGCTTATCAAGATCGCATGGATATTCTACCTTGCCTGTCACTACTGCCAGGCTGTGGATGCCCTCACTATGACAGTGAAGGTGATCGACAACCACTGGTTCATGAGCTCATCCAAAACAACATCATCACATCCTGTATCGCGGTAGAAGATGGTGCTGCAGTGCACTATAAAAATCATCACTTGCATCAATCTGTTGCTTTTCAAGCCAATAAACAAGCCTATACCGTGAAACAAGACGCAGGAACTATCATCGAAGAAAAACACGTTATGGTGTCACTGATTTAAACCGATTAATCAATCACTCAATCAGATATAACCCCTTCAATAAATTAACAATTAATAAAAAAACCAACGGATCAAATAATTCTCTACTATAATTTACTTATTAGACTGTATGGAGTAACTATCATGAGAATTATCGCACCTTCTTTCCTCGCTGCTGTGCTATTAGGCAGTATAACAATACCCCTAAGCTACGCAGGCTATCCCGAATACCCTCAGTGCTATCAAGATTGTCAGAAGTGGGGGATAAAATTATTAGGGCACACACCCAGTGATGCCACCTGTTTTAATCAATGCGCCATTGACTGCAATAATGGGCATCAAGGTTGCATTAAACTCTGTCACACAATAAAAAAAGAACACGCTATGTTGTGGCTTGTCAATTGCACGAGTGGCTGCAAAAAAGCCTGTGTAGCTGTCGACTAAGCCGTTAACGACACATTCTCCAAATAGGATTGATGCAATAAACAAGCCAGCGTCTGCATCTGATCTTGTGGCACGACCCAGGTCATGCGCGCAGCACTGGAAGCAAACCAACGAATATGAATATCTTTATCATCGGCCAGCGTTAGAATATCCGTCACCACCGAAGGTTGTGCCATGAGATTATGCCCAATCAGCGACACCTTCGCTAACGATTGCTGATATTCAACACCGCTTAAACTAAAATCACGCCGCAACTGGTTAGCAATAATCAGTGCTTGCTCATGATCATCATAATGCACCGTAAAGTTTAAATCTGAACAACAAGCATCACCCTGATGACTTTGTATCACGAGATCGATATCAATGGCGACTACTCGCATCGCACTATGCAAAGCTGAAACAATAGCACCCCAGTCACTGATGCCAGACAACGTAAACTGCACTTGATCAGGCTGACAACCCACACCGACCCAAGGCACCCCTCCGCCTTCGGCTCGAAGAATCAACGTTCCCTCATCAGGTTCAAAGGTTGATGCAATACGCAAAGGAATATGATGTTGATAACAATAATCGAGAGCTTGTTGTTGCATCACTTTCGCACCCAGCTGTGCCATCTGCTGCATCTCGGCAAGCGTGAGTTTAGATAAGCGATGCGCTGCTGGTACAATTTTTGGATCAGCTGAATACACCCCATTAACATCGGTATAGATATAACAAGCATCAGCTTGCAAAGCGCCGGCTAACACCACGGCTGACATATCCGAGCCCCCGCGCCCCAAGGTGGTCATATCACCAGACGCACTCTCTCCTTGAAAGCCTGTCACAACCACCACCTGACCGGCCGAAAGATGTGATCGGATGCGAGTTGTATCCACGGATTCAATATGAGCCTTATTATGTATAGCGTTAGTATGAATACCTGCTTGCATGCCTGTTAATGAAACAGCGGGTATCGACTGTTCGATTAACAAAAGACTGAGCATGGCGGCACTGGCCTGTTCTGCTGAAGCCAATAATGCATCGTATTCTCGAGGATCAGGCAATGTGGATATAGCACGCGCTGACTGAACCAAGGTATCGGTATGTCCTGCTGAAGCAGAAACCACAACAACCAATTGCGTACCGGATTGATGATTATCTGCAATAATACGTGTCACGGCTTTCAAACAGGATAGATCCGCTAAGGACGAACCCCCAAACTTTTTGATAACCAATGACATCGT
>JABABC010000232.1 GCA_014238445.1 Coxiellaceae bacterium | reverse complement strand
TGGGAGGTGATTTGGCGAAAAATTGGCCCAAAGGAGAAGATAGTTTCGCTGCAGACCCACCGAACGCGGTATTATCAGGCGCCAACTTCAAACCACACATCGTTACATTAAACGGGATAACCATATCAGATGATACTATTACATTTAAAGTAGAAGGAATGCCGCGCCATAGTGTAGGCTTAACCAAACCATTACAATCGCCTGTCGTGGTAATTGACTTTGCTTTCGGCATTGCCATTGCGGCACAAGGAACTGCGAAGCTCATGATTTGCGCTTCCGCTGGGTTACCACTGGGATGTGAGACAGTCCAATATCTAAACTAGCAGAACCTACCTCATTAACTCGCTCAACTCTTGAGATGACCTAATGCCGCATACCCTCTGTGTCAGCGACAGTGAGACAAAAACCTGTTAAAAAGATAAGAACTAAGAGGGCCAGGGAATGATCAATTATGAAGCAAGAAAACCAGGAATTAGTACAATCAAACAACATTACTACTACTGAGCGCGTGACGTCTTCAAGTGAGTCACCGGGAGATATCACACAGTCGGGCCCCCCTTCTCCTATACCTGATGCACAGGTGAAAACCGGGCAGCGAGCTACACGTCGGAAGTTCAGTGTGGCTTACAAAGTAAAAATATTAGCAGAATATGAAGCCTGCTCTAATGCTTTAGCGCGCGGTGAATTATTGCGTAGAGAGGGGTTATATCATTCGCGCTTAACTGCCTGGAGAAAGCAACGTGATGATGGAGGGTTAAGCGCGAAAACATCAGGCAAAAACCAAAAATCAACGCCCGTTAATCAACAATTAGCACGAGAAAACGCGCGTTTGAAAAAGGAATTATCACATGCACGCGCAATCATTGAAATCCAAAAAAAAGTCTCAGAACTGCTTGGGATGCACATGCCCCAGACAGACAACAGCGAGACAAGCTAATGGCTAGCATCACCGCCGCCAAGCAAACGCATGGAGTGCCAGTAAGTACTTTGTGTCAATCTCTTTCTCTGCCTCGTGCAGGCTACTATCGTAGCGTTGCCGAACGAGATGAGACGGCAGGGTGTCCTGTGTCACCAAACAATGCTTTGTCAAATGAGCAACGCCAAGAGATCATAACGTTGCTTCACAGTCAACGCTTTGTCGATTGCACGCCTTACCAAGTTTACTACACACTGCTTGATGAGGGCCGATATTACGGCTCAATAAGCACCTTTTATCGCTTGTTGGCTGAACGGGGAGAAACACAGGACCGACGTTGTCTACGTAACCATCGAGACGCCGTGAAACCAGAATTAATGGCGACCGCTCCTAATCAGGTGTGGTCATGGGATATAACGAAGCTCCTGAGCGTTCATCGCCTTGTCTATTATCACCTCTATGTCATTCTTGATATTTTTAGTCGCTATGTGGTTGGGTGGATGATTGCGGATCGTGAATGCCAGCTACTGGCGCGTGAGCTTATTCAAAAGACCACGTTAAAGCATAACATTCAACCCGGAACGCTTACGCTTCACTCTGATAATGGACCGAGCATGACGTCTTATACAGTAGCTGAACTATTGGAGCATTTGGGTGTATTAAAGACGCACAACAGGCCGTATACCAGCAACGACAACCCGTTTTCTGAGTCTCAATTTAAAACCTTAAAATATTGCCCAGAATTTCCAACTCGGTTTGATTCATTAGAGCAAGCTGAAGCATTTTGCCAGACATTCTTTACCTGGTATAATCAATCACATTATCACTCGGGAATCCTATGGCTAACGCCACAAACAGTTCATTATGGGCAAGCAGATGAAGTGTTGAGCCAGCGCCATCAAGTGCTTCTCAACGCATATCAGGACAACCCTTTTAGGTTCAATAACAGGATGCCGACATTGAAAAAATTACAACCAGTGTACATCAATCCGCCAGAAAACTGTTCAATATTTGAGGCTTTACAGGAAGGTCAAATTATGGTCTAATCACTTCCTAAATCGTAGGAACTTTTGTCTCAATTCCGCTGACATTTACCGCTAACATTAACATCTTCCCCAGCCATCTGCAGTCGTTCAGACTTCTTCTCAAACTGCTTAGTCATAGCAACTGTTAAACTCCATGTTG
>JABABC010000231.1 GCA_014238445.1 Coxiellaceae bacterium | reverse complement strand
TTGCACGAAGTTGGTGACACATTTTCTGAATGCCCCTCCCTCTGGAAGCAAGCTATTATCTGCCTTGAAAAACTACCCTCAAATTACCCCTTTTATGGTGACTCACAAATACAGTTGGGTGATCTCTATCTCAAAACAAGATCGCATGATAAAGCGTTAACGTGCTATCACACTATTCCTGAAAATCATGCAGAGTACTGGAAAACACAGCAAACCATTGGGAATATACTCAGCAAACACAAAACAACTCGTCATAGCGCTATCGACTATCTCTCCAAAATACCACCAGAGGAAGACATCTACTGTGAGTCACAACAACAGCTCAGCGAGCTATACATTGAATACGGTTACTACCAGCTAGCCCTCACGTGCCAAACCAATTGTTTGCCACTGTATTATCAAGATAAGAATATTGATGGAGTAATCCAAGCCCTATGCACTAAGAAAATGCTGTGCAATAAGCTGAATTTAGTGGATCATTGGATGAAACTCTCCTATCAACTAGGTAGCGCTTATCTCTGTGTTGGCAAGGACAAAAAAGCAGAAGCCTCTTTTAAAACTGTTTTACCGTGCAGTCTATTTTATGTGGACGCACAGTTTCAATTAGGGGCTCTCAGCTATACTCGAGGGGCGCTATCACAATCAATCACACATTTTAGGGAAATTCCTGAAGGTTCAATCCACTTCATCACTAGCTTAGCTATCATGATTCACACCATACAACAGCTCATTGATGGACCCATGCAAGATGAGTCACAACGAAAACCGCTTGAGACATTACTCACAGCATCACTATTAAGTCATTTGAAATATGATAACAAGACACGCAAAAGAACACTGGACGAGCTTACCGAAAAGAGTGTTGAAGAGCGCCCTAATATAAAACGCAGCAAGTCATCCCACTTTGCTGACAACGCAGTAGAAGCTGCGACCGCATCCAGTCATCAAAGGCTGGCTTGCAACTGACGCAACTGCTCAAGCACTGCATCAACATGGCACTGCACAGTCACTTTACGCCACTCATAACGCAACACACCTTCTGGATCAATAAGAAACGTACTACGCTCAACTCCCATGTATTTTCGACCATACATGCTTTTTTCTTTCATCACGCCAAAATAATCACAGAGCTTTTCATCTGGATCAGTGATGAGCGGATAACCTATCGATAGTTTTTCAATAAAGGTGTGATGAGACTTCAAGCTGTCACGAGATACACCCATCACGCGAGCATTCAGCTTTTCTAACTGGGACAATTGTGCTGTAAAATCCTGAGCCTGTTGCGAACAACCCGAAGTATTATCTTTAGGATAAAAATACAACACCAACCAGTGACCTTGAACATCCTTCCAATGAGCTAATGCTTCATCAGTTGTTGTCAGTTTAAAAGATTTCAGCGCACGGTTTAATGTAGCAGGCATAATAACTTCCTTTCATAAAAAACGGTTACTCATTGTAAGGAGAGGGTCACGCTTGTAAAGCTTTTACATCAACAGGGCAACTTTTCTGAAACAAAAAAATACGCCTTAATAGAAAAAAACCTCACTTCATCAAGATCAGATCAGATCACATCAGTATTATAAAAAGCCTGAGCCGTGTCACTCAGCCCCTTAAATATGAGCAATAATTGACCAAACAATGCAAAATTACCAAAAAAAAGCCTTATTAATGTTACCTTAACCGTAGTTCGGTTGATACTGGAAAGTTTTTAGTGAATACTTCACCTCCATTATTTTCGTCACCACTAGGAGAAAAATATGCTGCCACAAGCAAACCCTAACTACACTACCAATGAAGTAAGCAGCAGCATAAAGGCCCCATTAATAAGCGCACCCGCAAAAATAAGCGCACCCGCAAACCGCGCGCACTTTAACCTCCAGCATTCGGAACGTAAAAAAGTCACTGCCATTCTAGGTACCTTAGTATCACTGGGCTTTGCAGGTGCTGGAGTGGCTAAATTAATGATTGAACATCAGTCATTCAATATAGATCACATCTCACCTTCAGAATCCTTTCTATTCGGGGGAGCAGCTCTCTTTGCAATCCTTCCTTTAAGGCATGCTGCAGAGCGACTGGGTCTATTTCAGTGTTGCAGCACGGATTCAAACAATCCTTCGCCCTTTTCTGGACTTCCAGTACAGCACGAGGGTACGCAGTATATCATTAGAGTTGAAGACATGCAGCGTGCAGATTCACCGCAATCACAAGACCTAGATTCACCGCAATCACGGGACACAGATTCACCGCGAAAATACCAGTTCGGTGTTAAAATTGCAGGTAGTGAACACTTTACAACAGATACAGCATCGACTAGAGAATTCACGATGACTGTCTCCGAAAGCGACGCTATCACCTGTGCGGATGATTTATTAACGCATTATATCAATCAAAAAAGCTCTGGTGATTTAGAGGCTGGCGAAGGTGTCAAAGACAATCAACCAGCCAAACAGGACCTACTGACTGATTTAACTGATATTTTTTCTTCAACCAATCCTATGAATAATTAGAACCTATAAGTATACCTAATCACTCAACATTACTTTGATCATGGAAGATCAAAGTACCCCCCCCCCCCCAATAACGGTAACCGTGGCAAAACGATACCTTCGTTCTGTGACACAGGCTGATCGGAAGGACGATAACCGCGCTCCTTAGAATGCATTCCTCTTTTAGCGAGGATAGAACGATCTCACACCATCAAAAAACCATCAATTCGCAAGAAAACAGCCCATAAAAGACCTAAAAGACACTCAATTTAAGGTTAATTTAATCTTTAACAGGTAAAATAATAGACAAATCATGAGAGTAGTTTTTTCAGGTTCCATTCACATCAAGCAAAAAGAGAATTCACATGGGTAAAGAAACCAAACGAAAACCCGCGGCCGACAAGGCCAAAAAAAGTGGAAAGCGATTTAACAATTTGACTTTTTTCGAACAACACCCTGGTACTCAACGTATCATTAAAGAGTATTTTTCAAATAATGCGAGCTCGGCAAGCATCCTTGAAAAAATAAATGCAAAAAAAAGAACACGATCAAAAGACATAACAGAAGAAAATCTTAATGGTTTACTCGATTACATTAAGAATAACCCACCACCATCGCCTGCAACACCCATCAAAGATCGAGCGTTATTTTTTAATCAATTGATTTTAGTTTCTTTGAGTTATGCCGGTATCAGCAGGCAGTTACTCAATACTAGTGAGATCGGACCACTATCAATCGCCCTGCTAGCAAAGATGGGACATTCTATTTTAGTGGCTACTCCAGAAAAATTAGCAGCTGAAAGCGGCACGTTTATAACACT
>JABABC010000273.1 GCA_014238445.1 Coxiellaceae bacterium | reverse complement strand
TGCAGGACGATGACCTGATTCCCAAGCACCAAAACCCATAACAGCAACACGACCACCATTACGTAAACACGATGTTACGGAACTCGTGAATGCATTCAAAGTCGCTTCAGCAGCTGTCTTCGTAATACCAGCTTCAGCAGCCATCGCATCAATCAAGTCTTGTTTATTCATATTCATAATCATCCCCTCTGTGTTATCTGGAAAAAAAATTTCATCCATGTTGACCGTATGGTTATACCAAGCGCAAAAAGAGATTGTCAAGCAACACCCCTAATTATGAACATTAAATCAAGCTTTTCTGCATGAATTGACTATTTATTAGACAAATATACGCAAGAAACCCGATCAACATCACGCACACCACAGACATCATACTAACCGATCAAAAGGGCTAACACCCAACCATTAATCGCTAATAAGGAGCACAAAAACATGCGACGCCCCCATAACGCAATATCATTCACCCAAAATCCACGAACAGCGCACACCACCCACAGACTTCCTAGTAACAACGATACAGTACCGTAACCATACCCCATCCAACTCCACACAACGGGCAACAGTATTATCACTGCAAAACACACCGTGAAAAGACACATACACCATTGAGTGATCCCCCGACCGAAAACCGTGGTCAAGACAGGAATATTAGCTGCACGATAATCCTGATCACGGTACAACGCGATAGCATACGAGTGTGGAATTTGCCAACAAAACAAGGCTCCAAACAACAACACCGCTTGCGCATCAAGCTTTGAGGTTAATGCCACATACCCCACAACAGGCGGGATAGCACCAGCCACTCCACCTATCGCGGTCCCCCAAATAGAACGTCGCTTTAACCACAGGCTATATAGGACGACATACGTCAACCAACCCAACCCGGCTAAATAACACGATAAAGGGTTAACGGCACACCATAAAATAACCCATCCCAAACACACTAAAACCATAGCCAGCCACAACCCAACTGATAACGAAACAGTTCCCTGCACCGAAGGTCGCTGTCGTGTACGCTCCATTAATGCATCGATGTCACGATCAATAAAATTATTCAGAATGCAGCCCGAGGCAATCACCATAGACATACCCAGCCATGCCCACAACAATGACATCACTTCAAATTGCAGTCCATGCATTGCCAAAAAGAAGCCACCTAACAACGTAATACTATTACCCATTAGGATCCCTGGCTTAACCAGAGAAAAATAACGCATTTAATACCCTACTATGAGCTCTCAAACAAGAGACATTAGAAACAACGGCGAACAACTAAGAAAACCTCAATGACCGCACGTCCATCCAAACAAACGTACAAACAATGCCCAAATAGAGCATGTTCGGCATCCTATACATATAAGGTTACACCGTCAACTGAAACTTCCACCTCACACCGATGTCGGCATCGGCACACCCGCCTTACGTAACACAAGCATCATCATACAACGCTACACGCCTTGACAGTTAGGGCACACCCCATAAATAATCAAATCATGGTCTTCCATTTTATAATCATAACGCGCCGCGATATCTCTTTGACGCTCTTCGATGACAGGGTCTACAAACTCAACCACAGCCTGACACTGTACACACACCATATGATCATGATGCTCACCGTCATCCAACTCAAACACCGAGCGATTATCTTCAAAGCTATGACGCTTAACCAAACCCGTAGCTTCAAACTGACCCAATACGCGATACACTGTTGCAAGACCGATATCTTCACCTTGCTGCTTTAACCGCCCATAAATATCTTCGGCGCTCACATGCCCAATATCTGGCTCATCCAATAGCTGCAACACTTTCAACCGCTGACTGGTCACCTTTAAGCCCAACTGCCTTAACTGCTCATCTTTCAAGTGACTCCCCTTACTAAATCAGTTATGATCGCACCACTATTATCGACACACTACCACAGTGGAGCACTCATGCTACAACGTCTTTTTTCTGCCCTAATCACACTCACTTTGTCACTGACACTCGCAAGCTGCATTAAACCCTACAAAGCACCCGTGCAGCAGGGCAACATCCTCACCACGAAAAGCATTACTGCTATTCACACAGGCATGACAACTCAACAAGTCACCCAAGTACTAGGGAAACCCGTACTCACTAACCTATACAAAAACAACCATCTGATTTACGTGTACACTTATCAATCTAAAAACAGCGCTAACTTATCAAAAAAACAAGTCATCATTTCATTTAAAAACAACCGTGTAATGAACATCCAAAATACGAGCCAACCCTAACCATCACTTTTTCCGTGCTGCGCGCAAATGCCTTGCCTGCATAGGATCTAAATGCAATCCACGAAAAATCTCCACTCGATCACCCGGCTCCACGAGAGCCTCAAAAGTCACTTTTCGACTATTAATACCCACTGGCTGTTGAGCCAAATCAATATTAGGAAATTGCTGCAATACCCCCGATCGCTCAATCGCGTCAGACACTGAAATCGAACCATGAATCGACACTCGAATCTCAATCTGACGCTCCGGTGTCGCATACGCTACTGTTACCGCTTGCATTAGGCATACACCTCATGGGCCTGATCACAAAAAGAACCCACCATGCTGTGTGCAACGTGATGAAATACCGGACCAAACATCATCGATAAAATACGATTTGCAAATTCAAAGTCTAAATCCAATACCACACGACACCCCCCGACTGGCGTTTCAATGAACTCCCACACACCTGTCAAGTACTTGAATGGACCTTCTAATAATGTCATTTCAATCGAATTCGGTGGGATTAACGTATTTTTTGTGGAAAATGATTTTTGCATACCGCCTTTCGAAAAAGACAAACTAGCAGAAACGGACTCTGACGTACGCTCCAAAATGCGGCTTGACGCACACCCAGGAAGAAAAGCCGGGTAATGTTCTACATCATTCACTAACTGATACATTTGTGCCGGTGTGTATGAAACAACCAGCTCTCTATGAATTCTTGGCATGCGCTGTCTAACTCTCGATAAATCTTGCGGCTGCTGATACTATACCCCTCACCATGAACAAGCAAACCTCTAAAAAAATCGCCAGCCGGGACATTGCTCGCAATAAAAAGGCTTATCACGACTATTATATAGAGACCACCTTTGAAGCAGGTCTTGTATTAGAAGGGTGGGAAGTTAAAAGTATCCGCGCAGGTCGTACGCAACTCAAAGAAAGCTACGTCTTACTCAAAGACAATGAAGCTTGGTTATTAGGCGCCCATATTTCCTCACTGCTTAGCGCATCCACACATATTCAACCTGACCCAACACGCACTCGAAAGCTCTTACTCAATCGACGTGAAATTCATAAATTACAAAAGGCTAAAGACCGACAAGGCTACGCCATTGTACCTCTAAACCTACATTGGAGCCGTCAACACATCAAAGCTACCATCGCTATAGCTAAAGGTAAAAAACTTCACGATAAACGCCAATCTTCCAAAGAAAAAGACTGGCAACGCCAACAAGAACGTAACTTTAAGCATTAAAAACATAAAATCAATAAGTTGCGACCCATCTTGTCTTGTATCTAATTCACTAAGCGCTATAATATCACCTGGGGGCGACCTGGCTTCGACGCGGGTTGCTAAACCTAAAGTGCATGTCGAGTAGACAACAAAGCTCGTAAAACAAAAAGTTGTAACTTTATAGCTGGAAACAAAAAACTAGCTGCTAATGATTCAATGTTTGCTCCTGTGGCAGTAGCTGCATAAGTAAACTGTTGAATCCGCCGTCTTAAAAACACGGCATAGCCTACTCACCCGGTTTGCTTATAGGCGGGGATTCGAGTAGTCAGATCATATAAGCTCGCCAGCCTCTATGGCCCATAGAGAACTGGTTAAAACTCAGGGCTCGCGACTGACTTATTCCTGCCGATCGGGTAACCAGTTGTTAAATAATAGACCGGGCTAAACATGTAGAGCTGAGGGCAGATCACCAGCGGACGCGGGTTCGATTCCCGCCGCCTCCACCAGATAAAACAATAGGTCACAGCGTGGCCTATTTTTTTATGGGGAACAAGGGATAAGAGCCGCAGGACGCTGAGAGAGGTAAACCGCTTGTCCGGCGGACAAACGCAGCACACTAAAAACCCGAAAAGGCCAGGATGAGCAAGGATTCCCGCCGCCTCCACCACTTTTTCTTCCCGCCTTCAATGCTATACCATTGAAATTCTCACAAATATCGTTAATAATCAATTAAATAGATAGGGTTTTAAGCATTTAAGGAAGAATGATGAAAATAACCTATGCCATCAATGGATCTGGCCTTGGCCACGCCACCCGAAGCTTACCTCTCATTCAAGCACTGACTGATCACCAACATAACGTCACTGTCTACACTCAGGGTCTAGCTAAAAACTTCCTCCAGCAACAACTCAACAATATACCTATCCGTGAGCTCCCCCGCTATGCCCGCCCCCACACAAACACACTGCGCGGATATTGCAAAAGCACCCTCTCAAGCCACCTACCCTTTTATCGATCACAACAACACGCCTTAACGCAAGAGCTATTGAAAAATCGCCCAGACCTTCTTATTTCAGATGATGAACACACCCTCAGCCGAATAGCTCATAAACATCATATTCCGCACACAACCATCTCCTTTCACTGCCACGGATATGAGCTCCCCTCAAATTTAATGGCCACTGATCACATTCAAAGCCAACTACTCAACACCATGATGCAACTTCACTTAACTCAGGGTCAGTTACGTATCCACGCAACCCCCTTTCCTCTGCAACGGCAATCGAACACACTCACTCACGTACCCCCAATCCTGCCTAAATACCTCACTCAAGCTACCTGGAAACCACAAGGGACACACATCGTCATTTATTTTAATCAAGCCCTACCCATTGACTACTATCAAATCACACAGTATGCCAAACAACGCGGGTTGCATATTTCCTTTTATGGCAATACACGACACACACTACAATCATCCAATAATCAACATGCCACACCACACCAAGAATTCATTCATGACCTGCTAACAGCAGATGCATTAATTTGCACGCCGGGCAGCCAGCTAGCTTGTGAAGCCAGTTTTATTGGACTTCCTACCGCACTGATCAGCCCACCCAGACAGCGCACGCAACACATGATTGCTCGCTTATTTTCTCAGCACTTCCACAACATGCACCACATGACAGCTAAAGCTGTCTCACAGAAAACTCTAGACCAAGCCCTAAAAAACACTGCCGATACGCCTACGCCCGCCCAACTCACCCTATCTGGACTAGACCAGACCATCCACCTGATTGAACAAATAACTAACAACCACCCCGAGTCCTCTCCACCCCTAGCTAAGCTAAGCTCATAAACACCTGGATAGTTTACTCTGTCGACTAGAGTGTCTAGAATACTCACCCCAACAGGAGAGGCTAATGAGTCAAAATACCAATATATCTTCAGAGCTCACTCAATTTGAAACCTCTGTCACTGAACTAACAACCCTCATCGAACAGCTTGAAGAAGGCCAACTCCCCTTGGCCGACTCACTCGAACGCTTTGAGAAAGGCATTCATCTGATTCGTCAATGCCAACAAGCGCTAAATCAAGCAGAACAAACGGTTCAACGCCTAAGCCAACAACAACTTGAGCCTTTGAATGCCGATGACTAACGTAACACCCACTCAAACCTGCTGGCTGTCGTTCTGCCAAACCACTATAGAAACTTACCTTAACGAACAACTACCAACGGCACACCACCAACACCCCTCTCTACTCTGTGAAGCCATGCGTTATGCTGTTCTTAATGGGGGTAAACGGTTACGTCCTGCACTGGTTTATGCTGTCGGTATAGATCTCGGCGCCCCCATAGGATTACTTCATCCACCTGCAGCTGCCGTTGAAATCATGCATTGTTATTCCCTCATTCATGATGACCTACCCGCCATGGACGATGATGATTTGCGACGAGGCAAACCCACCTGTCATAAAGCCTTTGATGAAGCCACCGCTATCCTGGCAGGTAATGCACTGCAAAATCTAGCCTTTGACCTATTAAGCCGACAAAGCCTCCCAGCTAAGCGTTCACTGGCTATGATCCAACAGTTAACACAACTCACTGGTCACGATGGCACGATTGGCGGTCAAGCTCTCGATCTCTCTGCGGAAACCATCAAACCATCACTGCAAGAACTCGAAACCATCCACTCGCTCAAAACAGCTGCCCTGTTACAAGCATCCATTGTGCTCGGCGCGCTCACCGTGGACCAGCTATCTCCCCAACAACTCACCTCACTGACCCATATTGCCCAAGCCCTGGGCTTAGCCTTTCAAATTCAAGATGATATCTTTGACCTCACCTCCAACACGGAAACCCTCGGAAAACAGACACACGCTGATGCCCAACACAACAAAGCCACCTACCCTAGCCTCACTTCACTCCCTGCAGCACAACGCAAAGTTCATGAGCTCATCGAGAGATGCTATACGCTGCTTGACCAACTGCCTTTTCCCATGGAAAAGCTACGCTTAATATTGAACAAAGTGGAACATCGAAAATCCTAATAAAAGTTGACACTTGCATCCCACAGAGAGACAAGTCATCATACTCACACTTTACTAGATAATCAGGACTTTCCCCATGAACGCCCAACGCTACCCTTTACTCAGCGGCATTCAATCACCAGCAGATGTGAAGTCCTTACAAGAACACCAACTTACTGATCTTGCTAAAGAAATCCGGAATTACTTGATTGAAACATTAGACCAATGTGGCGGTCATTTTGGTGCAAACTTAGGCTCCGTTGAAATTACCATTGCACTGCATTACCTACTCAACACCCCTGATGATAACATTGTCTGGGACGTTGGCCATCAAGCCTACCCTCATAAAATCCTGACTGGTCGCGCCGACCAATTACACACCATCAAACAACACCAAGGTTTAGCCCCATTTCCTGCACGTGACGAGAGCCCCTATGACAGCTTTGGCGTTGGGCACTCCAGCACTTCCATCAGCGCAGCCACAGGCATGAGCCTGGCTGACTCCCTCAACAACAAACAGCGCACCACCGTTGCTGTCATTGGTGACGGCGGTCTAACAGGCGGCATGGCTTTTGAAGCCCTAAATCATGCAGGACCACTAGACTGCAATTTAACCATCATTCTTAATGACAATGAGATGTCTATTTCGGAAAACGTGGGTGCACTCACCCAATACTTTGGGCGACTACTTTCCGCTAAAAGCTATCAGTCATTTCGTGAAACCAGCAAAAAAATTCTTGCCAACATGCCACCACTCTCCAAACTCGTCAAACGAACCGAAACGCAATTAAAGGGTATGATACAACCTGGCACCATCTTTGAAGAACTGGGTTTTCACTACATTGGTCCCGTAGATGGAAACGATGTCGCGGCCTGTTTGCGCGCTTTACGCAATACTGAAAAAGCTACTGGACCCAAGCTCATTCACCTCATCACCAAAAAAGGCAAAGGCTACAAAGCGGCTGAAAAAGCCCCGATCAAATACCATGCGGTCAACCCAGGTTTTCACTCTAACCCCACAGTATCACCCACCAAAAAAACCACTTATTCCAACGTATTTGGTCAATGGCTTTGCGATATGGCAGCAGAAGATGAACGCCTCGTAGGCATTACACCAGCCATGCGCGAAGGTTCAGATTTAATGGCTTTTAGCCAACAATACCCGGAACGTTATTTTGATGTTGGCATTGCCGAACAACATGCCGTAACACTCGCTGCAGGCTTTGCCTGCGAAAATAAAAAACCTGTTGTCGCCATTTACTCATCTTTTTTACAACGCGCCTACGACCAGCTCATTCATGATGTAGCACTACAAAACTTGGATGTCACGTTTGCGATTGACCGTGCGGGATTAGTCGGTAGTGACGGTGCAACCCACATGGGCGCTTATGATTTAAGTTACATGCGCTGCCTACCCAACCTCACCATCATGGCACCAAGCGATGAGAATGAATGTCGTCAAATGCTTTACACCGCCTATCAACATGAAGGGCCTACTGCCGTTCGATATCCTAGAGGCACAGGACCCGGCGTGCCAATAGATCACACCATGACAGCTATTCCTTTGGGTAAAGCAAAACCATGCCGTCAAGGCAATAATATTGCCATCCTAACATTTGGTCATACCCTTCAAGCAGCACTAACTGCCGGAGAAGCACTCAACGCCACAGTGATTAATATGCGTTTCATCAAACCACTGGATGAAGATTGCTTAAGAGCAGTTGCTAGTACACACGAACTGATCGTCACCGTTGAAGAAAATGTGATTCAAGGTGGGGCAGGTAGCGCTGTATCAGAATTTTTTCAGTCACAACATCTCTGCAAACACTTACTGCAACTAGGTCTTCCTGATCACCCTATCCACCATGCCAGTGATCAACAACAACGTGTAGCCTGTGGATTAGATGCTGATAACATCCAAAAAGCCATACAGCAAAAGCAACATGCCATTAACCCTCAAAAGATCTCAACAGACAATATGGGAGCAATCACCCACTAATATAAGCAAGCCTGAATCGCTGATTCCATTTTTCTAGGAGCCGTCATTGGGGCAAAACGACGGCAAACATTACCCTGTCTATCCACTAAGAATTTTGTAAAATTCCAATGGACACGAGGACATCCCAAAAAGCCTTTTGCTTCTCGCTTAAGATA
>JABABC010000210.1 GCA_014238445.1 Coxiellaceae bacterium | reverse complement strand
TAGAAGGCACAGGTTATCGCCTACCGACCGAAGTCTTTGCTCATGGCTTTCTCACTATCAATGGCCAGAAGATGTCAAAATCTCGCGGAACATTTATTACCGGTGATCACTACCTCGAACAACTGGATCCAGCATTCTTACGCTATTACACCGCAGCAAAACTCTCATCACACATTGAAGACATTGACTTAAGCCCAGACGATTTTTTACAACGTAACAACTCTGATCTCATTGGCAAGTACATTAATCTAGCCAGCCGTAATGCCGGATTTATTAGCAAACTATTTGATGGCCAACTCGCAAACGAATTACATGATCCAGAACTGTATCACCGGTTTATTGAAGCCGGCGAGACGATTGCAGAACACTACGAACAACGCGAATTTAACCGCTGCATGCGTGAGATCATGCAACTCGCTGACCAAGCTAACCAATACATTGACCACCATAAACCTTGGGCACTGGCCAAAGATCCTGAACAACGTGATGCTGTACAAGCCATTTGCACACAAGGGCTCAATTTGTTTCGTGTCCTAACGACGTATTTAAAACCTGTCTTACCCCAGATTGCTGAGCAAGTAGAATCCTTTTTAAGCTGTGAGCCACTGAACTGGTATAATACACAAACACCCCTATTGAACCACACCATTGAACGATTCAAACCCTTATTACAACGCATTACACCAGAAGCAATGGATCAACTGATGGGCATCGACAAATGACCACCTTAATCGATCAAATCGATGCATTATTACCACAAACGCAATGCCGCGATTGTGAATACGATGATTGTCGTGCCTACGCCACAGCCATTGCCACCGAACAAGAAGCACCCAATAAATGCCTACCCGGTGGTGCAAGCACCCTTGAAAACATTGCCGCCTTAATACCAGTTGACCCTGAACCCTATCGAGCGAGCATTCAAGCCAATACCAAACCCATCAAACTGGCTAGCATTCGAGAAGAAGAGTGTATTGGCTGCACCAAATGCATTCAAGCATGCCCCGTTGACGCCATCATTGGGGCTTCTAAACAAATGCACACTATTATTACGGATGCCTGCAATGGTTGTGGATTATGTTTACCACCTTGCCCTGTTGATTGCATTGACTGGCTACCCTCCGATCAACTCACACGCGATGATGTCTTTACCATGGCGAACCAATCGCGAGAACGCTATCACCTCTCCCAACAACGGCGTGCTCGCAATCTTCAACGCGACACAGAGAAACACCAACACGCCAAGCTACAACAAGGGTCTACACAAGATACGGTTGAAGCTCGAAAACGCGCTATGGCTGAAGCCATGCAACGCGCACGCGCCAAAAAGAAACAATCATGAACACGAAAAAACGCACAGAAATCTTCGAACGTTGGAAAAAACTCAACCCTACCCCCACAACGGAATTAATCTACCATTCTCACTTTGAATTACTCATTGCCGTCATCTTATCAGCACAAGCCACAGACATCAGTGTGAACAAAGCCACAAAACCACTTTTTCACTATGCCAATACGCCAGAAGCCATACTCAAGCTGGGGGTCACACGCTTAAAACAAGCGATCAAAACCATTGGATTGTATAATACCAAAGCCGAAAACGTCATTAAAACCTGCCAACAACTGATCGAACGACACAACGCTCAAGTACCTAATACCCGAGCAGCCTTAGAAGCCTTGCCGGGTGTTGGACGCAAAACAGCTAACGTCATTTTAAACACTGCCTTTGGTCAACCCACCCTAGCTGTCGATACCCATATTTTTCGTGTTGCTAATCGCATCCCATTAGCCCCAGGTAAAACGGTTTTAGAAGTTGAGAAAAAGCTATTACGCTTTATTCCCAAAGCATTTCTCTACAATGCTCATCATTGGCTGATTCTCCATGGCCGTTATGTCTGCACAGCAAGAAACCCGCACTGTCAAACCTGCCCTATTGAAGATTTGTGTGAATATCGAGAAAAGTCAACTCAACGATGATAAAGCTTGTGAATCTCTGATAGTGCTTGCCAGAACACGCTGTGCCTACAAAAAAATAACCATCTTCGCAAGATAACAACGCACTCTGAGGTAAAAACTTCAACACATGATATCAAACCGCTGGCAAGGTGATCTCATACAGGGACCCATGACGCCCTACCAAAAATAGCTGTTATCCTAGAACTATTCTCTATTGAAAAATACTCACAAGGCATTGATAAATAGATTACTTTTACAAGCAATCACTACATCTTCCACTCCACCTAACTATTAACCCCACCAATAATGCAGCGCAGTTAATAAAGCCTTAATATTTCCATGTTATCATTTTAAAAAATACAATCACACTCCGAGTCTTACATCATGAACGCTCCCGTTTTAGCTCTACTACCACTCAGTGATTCATCGCTGACACCAAAAGAAAAAAGGGGGAAACTCAATGATTATTTACAACTGCTAAGCCACCAGATTCTGGGAAATAGAAAAGCTGCCGAAAGCGGTTTTTACAATACAAAAACAGCCGACGCTCCAAAACCCATCACTCCAATTGAAGATAGTATTCGCTTAAGCATTGAGGAGGCTTGCGGTAAGATACGAGCATCCACCACTCTATGCACACTATTACAGTTTGACCCTAAAACACAGCCTACTAACGATGATATTAATCGAAGTGTAAATGCCCTTTTCGACACATCTACACAGAAAGCAAATGAAGATTTA
>JABABC010000281.1 GCA_014238445.1 Coxiellaceae bacterium | reverse complement strand
ATTTGCCCTTATTTCTCGAAGCCTCAGTAGCCATCTCTTCTAGCATATCCAGCGCACTATAATCTCCCTGCTCTGCTGCCTTTTTGTACCACAGCACCGCTTGTTTGTCTGCATCTTCCTTGGATACACCAGCCACTCGGCCTTCCATATACATACAGCCTAATAGGCACTGCCCTATAGCATTTTCCTGCTCTGCTGCCTTTTCAAACAACGACACCGCTTCTTTGTCTGCATCTTCCGCCGCTTGTTTGTCTCCTACTTGGCCTTCAATAAAATATATATTGCCTAAATGGCACTGCGCCATCGCATCTCCCTCCTCTACGGCCTTCTCCCAAATCAGCAGCGCTTGTTTGCCTGCCTCTTCCTGGGATACACCAGCCACTCGGCGTTTATAATACATATAGCCTAAATTGATCTGCGCTATGGCATTTCCCTGCGCTGCTACCTTTTCAAACCACCGCACCAATTGTTCATTAAAACCCGGGGGGGTGGCATGCACAAACTTGTGCGGCAATTTCATACACGTACAGCCCAAATCAGTCTGCAGCGCTGCAGCATTTCCCTGCTCTGCTGCCTTTTGGCACCACAGCAGCGCTTTTTTGCCTGCCTCTTCCTGGGATACACCAGCCACTCGGCCTCCTGTATACATAGAGGCTAAACGACTCTGCGCTGCAGCATTTCCCTTGTTTGCTGCCTTTGTGGTCCACTGCACCCCTAGTGTGTCTGCCTCTTCCTGGGATACACCAGCCACTCGGCGTTTATAATACATATTGCCTAAATTGTACTGCGCTTCAGCATTTTCCTGCTCTGCTGCTTGTTTAAATAAACTAAAAGCCTTTTGATCATTAGGGGGAACACCTATTCCTGACAAATAACACAACCCTTGAAGAAAGATTACTTCACTTTTTTCACTTACCTCACTTTCTTCAAAACTCTCCTCCGGCAAGTGACCTGAAGAAGAAAAGGATTGAGTTTGTTGATTTTTTTCCTTGTACAGTTTATTGCCTGAGCGATAATGCCCCGATAAATGAAAGGAAAAATGATAGTGATATACTGCATCTAAATAATGTCCCTGTTGAAGCTCAAACTCTGCCAGCTTATAATGTGCCTCTGCTAGAAGGACTTTTATTTCAACAGTTCGGTAGTCAAGCTGACCGTGATCTGCAACACACTGGTCATAGCGCTTGCTTAAATCAGTAATCGTTGCTTTCAGCATGTCAGGTATATCTTGGTAATGCTTTGTTTCATCTAACGGATTTATTTCTGGCATGATAACTTCTCACTCTATGTGCTTATCAAGACTAAACCGCTTAGTAGTATTACTGTACATAAAGGATACGGTGACGTCCATTAATTTATGCAATTTTGGTGAGGTTCTTACGCGACAAAAAGAACATGTGAAACAATGAGTTAGGTGTGTATTGTTCGGGATAATTAACTGAGTTTACGATAGCGTTACGTCCTATTTTATCAATCCAACGGAAAAACACCGTCATCGGTGCATTGGGAGGAATCCGCCCCGTATTTCAACAGCAGATTTATCATCTCCTGATTTTTTGTTTGGCGGGCGACATGTAGGGGTGTGTCAGCATCGACAGCTAAATCATTCAAGAGCGTCAGTTATTGATCTTTCGTAGTGACTTTAACAAGATCAAACTTCCAAGGTAGTAATGCCTCATAGTCCTCAGTTGTTTTGCAGTGCGGAATAGCCTTCATGATTTTGACGTAATATTGATAAGGGTCTAGTTTATTGAGCTTGGCAGAACGGATTAAGCTGCAGTGAAGGCATAGAGCTCTTGCTCCTTCTTGACTTCCAGCAAAAAGATAGTTCTTCCTAGCGATAACAAAAGGTTTAATCTCGCGCTAGGTATGGTTGTTATCTATCAAATAGCGACCATCTTCACAAAAGCGTGTTAATCCATTCCAATGACGCAGGGTATAGTTGATGCCATTGCGATAGGTTATTTTGATGTTACTAAATGCTGCTTTTCATTCAGACATTGCTTGAAGTTAATCAGTAATGGGACTGATTTTTCTTGACGCATTTCTTTGATTTCATCAAAGGTTTTTTTTCAGCCTTCATTTTTCTTTGAATCTGATAGAGTTTGGCGTACACGATTGAAGACGGTCATTTTAATGTAATAGTGCCAATAATGATTCTGTCCAATAGCAGAGTACTGAATGTTTTGATAAACTTGAATATCAACACATGGAAATTATGCAAGGTGCCCTATGAATTCCACAAACAGTCTCCCAGAACAGGTTGTCAGTAAAATCATTAATCACTATAGGTTAGACACCGCACTGTCCTCTCCATTACCACTACATGGAGGATGGATAAATCAATCATTTAAACTAGACACCTTGAGTAATGCTTATGTCATTAGGAAATGCCCTCCTATATCCTGGCAGGTGAGTGATTTACAAGTCTCTGAAACTATAGCAGAAGCATTTTCCACTTGCGTCAATAGTCTCGTAGCACTCACAGTAAATCATCAATCTTTATTCAATATTGATGGCACTCGGTATATGATCTTTCCTTATTTAAAAGGGAGTCACTTAAAAAATAATCAAGTGACATTGTCACATGTCATACAAGTGAGCCATACATTAGGCATCATGCATAAGGAAAATATCAACGTTAAAAAAGCCAACCAAGCCTTTATGTTAGCCGTTGATTTTGTCAGCATCGAAAAAATCGCCCATCAACTCAAGCGATTCTCCGAAGAGATAGAACATTATTTTTTAAAAAAACTTCCATTACTTCAACTGATCTTTGACGAACATACAGAATGCAGCAACTTTTTAAATCATGATCTAATTATTAGCCATCGCGACCTATCAAGAGGAAACATATTGTGGCATGACAATAGGCATCACATTATTGACTGGGAATTAGCTGGAAAAATTAACTGGGCATATGAACTAATATTAACCGCTATTGCCTGGAGCATTGATGATGATGGTCAAGTCAATCCAGTATTTTTTAAAGCATTCATTGTTCATTATTTAGATGATACCAATAATTTCATAGCATCGAAGGACATCAACAGCGCGCTACTAGCCGTCATGGCAATGGATATTCATTTTGTGACTTATCAAATTCAACGGATGCATCATAGTTCCACTGATTCTCATACATTCAAACAGGGCATGAAAAGCATTACACGCCTGATGCATCGTGTTACCAATCTTTACGATCAAAAGGATAAGTTATGTAATGTATTGTAATGAATGAATAATGCAATTCCAACAAAGATGCCACCCCCTCAGCCAAACGAACCTTAACGTTTTGACCCTCCCCCAGGTCTTTTTTGCGTGGGGCACTTTGTAACCGTCACATAAACTATCCCCTTGTATTTTTGAGGTGATTAGCCTATAAACCCGCACGAAATGGACACTTAAAGATGCATATCCAATGGCGTTAAGCTGGGTGCATAAAGGCTATCAGCGCTATCGCTTTTGCGATGCAGGCCATCCTTTTTGGGTGTTTATGGACCGCTTTCATCAGTAAATCATGAGGAATGTTGTCAAATAGTCCCTTGATGTCAAATTCGAGTGCCCAGTCATACCGCCAACAACGTTGTCGTGTAACCCCTACTGCATCTAATGCTGATTTGTTAGGGCGGTACCCGTACGAATCACTTAGAAAATAGGGTTCAACTTGCGGCTCAAACTCTAACTTAACGACCATTTGAGCTATACGATCACTTACCGTGGGGATACCAAGAATGCGCTCTCCTCCAGATTTCTTTGGTATCGGCACAGCCTTCACCGGTGGCGGAAAATAGCAACCAGATGATAGCCGATTCCAAATTTTATAAAGATTACCTTTTAGATCTTTTTCAAAATCCTCTAACGATTGAGAATCAACACCAGCAGATCCTGCATTTGCTTTAACAAGCTTATAAGCTTGCATCACTCGCTGTTTAGATATGTTAAATGGTTTTGTCATTCTCGTTTATCTCATCCTGGATTTCACAGTTGAATATTAAGTTTGACCGCCTAATGCCGCCCCTTCGCTCCATTGCCATTACAGCAACTTCCTCGCTACTACAAGAGCTCCGTCCCAGTGCTTAGCATCGGTACTCTCACCCTTGCAGCTTCAACTGCTTGGACTTCTTCCTTAACATCTAAACGACTGGTTCCCGCAGTTCCACAAAAGAGCCTAGATTAGAATCACGCCACCTATACGCCGGGTACCGAATACGCAGCACTCAAGTTAGCTCGTAGACTTTGTCCTGGAGTATCGCAACGGCTCCAGTTTTGATACCGTTTTGGGCTTTACGGCGCGTCAACAGTGGTTCAGGTTTGTTCGTCTTTCTAATCAGTACCTGCCAGGTTAATACCTGGCTTTTCCTTAACGCTTACATTCTAGTGGAAATTTTTAACGAGTGCTAAAGACAGTGATTCCCTAAACATTTGTGCCTTAGTCAGTTGAAAATACAGAGGTTTACGTTTTATGATTCTTCATCAAACTTGCGTTCGATAAGCTCACCTATGCTTTGCATGGCTTGTTTT
>JABABC010000230.1 GCA_014238445.1 Coxiellaceae bacterium | reverse complement strand
TAGTAGTGAATGCTGTTTTAGCGCTTTTGGCTGCTGTTTGAGCGTTTTTGAATGCTGTTTCAGCTGTGCTTTTAAAGAGCATTGACAGGCACTGGCTGCTTGATGGCGTTTCCGTGGCCTGTTCTGATGGTCTATCATTAGTCTTATTCTTTGTTTTACCCAGCGGCGTAAGTTCTTTTGCAGCTTCTTTTTCTCCATTAGGCGCTGTTCGTTTTAATTTAAGCGCTGCTTTTTTTGATGTAAGCACTGCTTTTTTTGATGTAAGCACTGCTTTTTTTGATGTAAGCTCTTCTTGTTTTGATTTAAGCGCTTTTTGTTTTGATTGAATCATCTGGCATCGCAGGTTGGTATTGCTGAGCGCAGACATCGCAGTGTTAATGGATTCCCAGCTTGGGCGTTTTTGTTGATTTTCGGGTGTGTCTAAGCTTAGGGGGTCAAGTGATGTTTTAAGATGAGTAAGAAGGCTTCGAGTGTTATCGTTTATAGTGTTGTTTTCGTTGAAAAGAGACTGAATTGCTTTATGAAGGTTTTTCAAGGACGTTATGTAGTCATCGTTTTTCGTATTGCCTGGCTGCTCAGTATTAAGTGCTGGAATAAGCGTTTGAAGACGTTCTACTTGTTGTTTAATTGCTTGATTAAGTAAAAATTTAGGGTAGGCGGTTGGATCATTCTGGAACCGGTTTTTCTCATCAGGTTGATCGATGCGCTTGTTTTTTAGTCTGTCGGTGATACCGGTGATGTGAGTTTGTAATCCATTGTTATGGGAGCTCGCTCTTTCAAGACTGTCAACGTATCGGTTAATCAATGCTTCGTCAGTGTTGTCTGATGAGTCATTAAATAGGTCATCAGGACGAGTATCGCCTAGGCCGAGATACAGTGCATCTAAGGCGCATAAGGCCCCCCGCACTTCATTGCGTCTTTCACCGTTTAGAGTTGTCCAATTGGGTCCTGTCATGGGGGTATTCTAACGAATTAACATTAAGGTAATATTAAAAAATGGTTTAAATGGAAGAAATATCACTCCATGGGTAGGGTTGATGGGTGTTTACATGTGTGAGCACTGTCTAGCTATTAACGATGCCTGTGGAGGTTTGGTAAGTGATTGATTGGTAGGATGAAATGCCTTTTTTAGGGAAATCTGGTCAAATTGGGCTAGCTTAATAATTTGTTAAGGTTAAGCCGTTATACTAAACGTCAGAATGACTGCGTCAGAATGACTGGTCGATGGTGAGTGAGGTAAGTAGTATGGGGGGAAATGGTGGGTTCACTCGGGTCCAAGGGAAAGGGGATGCTGGACTCAGTCTGATATCCAGTAGTAAAGATCGCTCCAGTCATCATACTGATCCAGAGCAGAACAATAAGGCTGTTATAGAGCATTTATCACGCTGGGCTCTGCAATCAGTTAACGTAGAGCTATCGAATGCTGGTGATAAAAAAATCACGCTGACTCGTCATACGGAAGGCAGCTTTACAGTTGTTAGCTCTCTTCCATCTTATTTAGGAACACACACCTACAGGATGAAAGAAGGTGATGGTGTTGAGGCAGCAGTCACCGTAAATTTGAAACGTGAAAGCGATCAAACCGGATGGCGGGTAAGCGCACCCGCAGCAAGTGGTGTATCGAGAGAAGCCCGTTTATTAGCCTGTGCGGCCTCGCTGGCTGAAGCGCATGTGGCCGAAGCTTTTAAAGCATCAGACAAGACCGCGAATGTTGATTTTACAGTGCATCTTGGTGATGATCATGCACAGGTGGCAGCAATCCAAGAGGCTATTCAATGCTTTTTAGAAAAACACGCAACAGCCAATAGTTTGACAATCTGTGGAACTGTCAAGTTTTCAGGGAAGGATAAAGCAGAACTGTCGGGTCATACAATACAGTTACCCCGCAATACTCAGGCAACAAACCCAAATGGATTGTTCAATTCAGGTGAAGGTAAAGATAAAAAGACAGATAACGGTAAGGGTAACACTGGCCCTGCTAATGACTAACTCATCTCACTTCAATATAAAAGCTATTTTTATTAGGCTAAGCTCTTAAAACAGTCCGCACAGCAATCGAGCACTTCATCAATAGGAGCCTCCTTTACAGTATCACCAACGCTGTGTGCTATATCTCCAGCAGCATCACCAACGTGCTCTGCGGTTGAAAGAGCTGTTTTAATGCCCTTTCCAGTATTATCTTTACAACTTGTAAAGAAACAACAGACACTACTAGCGCACGAGCTAGGGCACTCCTTAATGGAGTCGCTACACGGCTGCATTGCCTGTAAACTCCAACAGCACAGAGGGTGATTGACATTGCTTTCATCGGTCCTGCTCGCTGTGAGGATAACTGGATCAGCGTGACCCGTTCTTCTATCAGCGCCCAGTGAGCAGCAATAACAACTCCAGACACAGCATTCAAGTAGTTTAGACATTAAATCTGAGCAACACGAATTAGCGGATGGCTTCTTAGAATCATCAGACTCTGCTTGACGTAGTTGATCAGGGTTATTAGGGTCATCAGGGAGATTATCGGGATGTAAAGGGTTTGTCAGAGCGTTGTTTTGGTGATCCATAGTATGCATGACCTATCGTTAATGAATGGGCCGCTCAGAGGTGCCATCAAAAACGGGTCACCTTGATCGGTCAAGAAGAGTACATACAATACCCTCTAGGCGTCTACTTTTAGAGCACAATAAATGCTGTTTTTGGTTATTTAATGCTGGTTTAAGAATCAGGGAAATCAATCTTTATCCCTCAATGGGACTATGGAGTCACGGAGGCCGCGACGAATGAGCTACAACGAGGCATCATGTACATAGCTTACGGTGCTCCCCCATCAAGACAGAATGGAGGATTTCCATTGAAGTTAATAAAAAATAGTTATTTTAATCAGTGGGTTAGTGAGCATCATAGGCTCAACTGTCACTATTTTTCTACAATAGACAGTGTATACAGAGAAAAAGGGGGCTTCCAGCATGAGTGAGATGACTATTAAAGCTCTCATAGGACAAATTGTACGACCCAGCGGGAGCTCCGATATACGCCAACTTCACGACAGCGCAATGAGCTTTACGTGCTATCCCTGTTGCTAATGCCTTGCCCAATGCATGCGGTCCTTACCCTTACCAGGAAACGGATGTTACGCCGTTAAATACGAATCGTTAACCAGGTAGTGAGTACGATTTAAAGCTTGATCTGAAGTGGTCTCAGTGAGTGTTACGATGTCACAATGGATCTATACTCGCACCTTCGCAGGCTCTCCGGCTTGTTCAACAACCAGTTGCGGAACACCATAGCCAGGGAGTCGTGCTTGCATGGCGGTGTGTAGTGTTATGGCTTGTTCGGTATCAATATCAAAGTGTGCCGCACCGTGCACACGGTCTAATAAATGCAAGTAGTAAGGTTGTACGCGTGCAGCCATTAAGACTTCACTTAAAGCGACTAACGTATCAACGTCGTCATTAACGCCTTTGAGTAACACGGATTGGTTGAAACACCAGCTACCGGATTGATGTAAAGCGTGTAGCGCATTGGCAACGTCAGTATCAATCTCTCGTGGGTGATTGCAATGCAATACAATAATGGTATGCAGTCGTGTTGCTTGTAAGGCTTCTATAAAACTCGGTTGTACACGTTGTGGGATAGCAATCGGTAGTCGTGTGTGTATGCGTATTCGCTGCACGTGTGGAATGCTGGCAAAGCGTTCGAATAAGGCTTTTAAAGGTTTATCTTTCATCAGTAGCGGTTCGCCGCCACTTAAAATCACTTCTTGGATGCTAGCGTCTTGACGGATGTAATGTTCAATGGCAGTGAGTTGATCCGCTTGTGGGTTATTATCTTGGTAAGGAAAATGGCGTCGAAAACAATAGCGACAATTAATGCTGCAACTGCCTGTCAGTGTGAGTAAGACACGACCATGGTACTTGTGCAGTAAACCGGGTAATGGATTGGCCGCTTGGTCACCTACAGGGTCTTGGCTATAGCCCGGTTGCTCTATCATTTCCTGTGCTTGTGGTAACACTTGCAGTAACAGGGGGTCTTTGGCGTTGCCAAGTTCAATGCGCTGACAATAAGGTTCTGGCACTTTGAGTGGAAACGCTTGGCACGCAGATTGAACGCTATCGGCCCATTTTCGGCTGAGCTGTAAGCGTTGGGCCAGCTGGTAGGGGCAACGTATCGCTTGTGATAAGTGTTGATTCCACGTGAGTTCCATGGTCATTGCTAGGACTCTATATGCCGTTGTTCATGAGCTGAGCAGTGTAACGAATGGGAGAAGAGGGCTCAATGCCTGCAAGCAAGAAATACGTCATTAAGGCACGATTCTATTAAAGGGTAAAGGGCCTGTCATGAGCGTGGAAGCTGGTTAGTATGGCTTTTAGTGTCTGTCAGCGTGATGGGAGATAAGAGGGCTTAATCAGCATTCAATGAGTGGGATTGAAAATCATCATGCAGGGCTAGTTTGATGTGTTTGTAGTAACTGCCAGCAGCCCAGTTGACTGCAACGACAAAGCCTATTCGTCCATCTAAAAAGCCTCGTTTTAGAAAATAGAATTTAATAAACGCCAAGAAGGCCGCAAAGCAAGCTTTAGTGAGGCTGCTTTTTTTCTGTTTTTGATAGTTGTTGTTTGCTGATAGTGTTGAATAAAGATTAATTTTACTGAGCCAGTGATGCATGTCGACAGTGGAATAATGCAGTAATGGCCCTTGAAGGCGTCCTATGGAGCCGCTGACAACCATTTTTTCATGAACAGTATCTACGCTACAGTTTCCTTGTTCTTTTTTAAAGAGACGTACAATCCATGGGTTAGTATCACAGTGGCGAATGATTTTTTCCCCAATAACCCATAAACGTTCTAATTCGTAACCTGCGTGTTCTGCGTGATGAATGGTGGTTTTAATGCTTTGACATAGCTCAGGAGTGAGTATTTCGTCAGCATCAATCGATAAAACCCATTCACAACTCGCTTTCTCAATAGCACGCTGTTTTTGAATGCCGAAGCCAGGCCAGTCCATAGGGTAGACGTGTTTTGTGTAGGATTGTGCAATAGTCAGCGTATTGTCGGTGCTGCCAGAGTCGATGATGATGATTTCATCAGCAATGGAGGCAGCAGCTTTTAAGCAGGCATCTAGCGTTCTTTCGGCATCTTTAGTGATGAGTGTGATCGATAGCGTTGTCATACGACTGTTCATGGTGGATAAAGCTCGTTTCTTATATCAAGGATCTATGCCCACTTCAAGAGATTTGCTGGTAGGGGGTGATTAAAATATAACCTATTGGTGGTTTTGTTAAGCACAAAGTGAGTGTCTTCTGCTCATGGCATTCCTCATCGATTCATTGGTTTTGCGCTTTTTACTCTTTGATATCATGGCAACATTGGAGCGCGATAATAAGACCCATTGGGTTGTTTACTCATTCGTTTTGGGAAGGTGCTGTAAACAACCGTATCGTTCAGGTCTATGAAAGCACCAGACGAGTATGGAAGATGACAAGCATAGAATAATTAAAATAATGATTGGAGCTCTGAAGTTACCCGTTACATTGATCAAAAACCCAGACAGTGTAGGTGCAATTAAGGTAGCAGCTGCAAAGCAAGCATCCATAACGCCTAGTGCCGAGCCGGCATATTTGTGTGCAATATCGACATTCACGGTAAAATAAGCGGCATTTCCACTCATGAGTACAGCGACTGAGACAGCTAGTAATGCAAGCGATAGTGTCTGTTGATGGGATGTAATGACGGCGATCAGCAATAACCCAGCGATGAGTTGTGTGGCAAAAATAAGGTATGATTTTGAGATTCTTGCTTTCCCCGTTTTGTGTTGCAGCCAATCAGATAGATAGCCCAAACTAATTAGGGTAATCACCGATAACCCCCATGGGAGTGTTGAAAACCAGCCAGCGGATTCAATGCTCATGTGGTGAGCCTGTTCTAAGTAGGTTGGCAGCCAAGACATCATGAAATATAAGAAATAGCCAAACACAAAGAAGGCATAATAATTTACCACGAGTGTTGGGTTTGAGAAGATAAATCGGCAGACCGTTTTAAACGGCATCGCCGTGTTATCTTCAGGCGGATTGTCGTGAGTAATTAGAAAAAGCTCAGCTTCGTTAACCTGTTTTGCTTCTTTAGGGTGGTTTTTAAAAAAAATCATCCATAATGGAATCCAGAGTAGTGAAACACACCCTAAAATAATAAACATGATGCGCCAAGAAAAATGAGCAATGAGTTGCGATACGATGGGTGCCCCTATCATTAAGCCAAAAGGAACGGCGGCTAGTGACCAAGCAAAGGCGGCACTTTGTTGTCTGCGGGGAAGCCAGTCAGCCAAAGCACGGGTCATGGCAGGAAAGTTGGGCCCTTCAGCAAGTCCTAGGAGTAACCTTGCAACATAAATAATCAGGACAATCGGTGTTAGACCGGTGATGAACATCGCTAATGACCAAAAGGCAACGGAGATGGACAGCACGATGCGCGGTCCTGTGCGATCCACTATAAATCCACTGATAAATGTCGTGACAAAATAGCCGGCACCAAAAATACCCATGATCCAGCCCATGCTGAGTGCGTTCAGATGAAATTCCTTCGCAATAATGTCGATTGAAAAGCTGATTGAGTCACGGTCGATATAATTCAACACACAGATGAAAAACAGTAAGGCAACAACGAGCCAGCGAAATTGGGTTTTTTTCATATTCACCTTCCTTGATATGAATCACACTCTATCAGATTTTACTAAGGCAGAAAAAGCTATTTATTTTCGGTATACTGTGGCGAGGGTGTTAGTCGGTGAGCTAGGAATGCGACAATCATGGAAGGTCAAGATCGGTTTTATCGCATGCTGTGTGTGCAGCAGTGTCATGGCGCAATGGAATCACCCGCATCCAAAACCCATCACACCGAATACCCGTTACAGTTCATTTGCAGGACCCCCTAAAAGTTTAGATCCAGCGAAAGCCTATTCATCGAATGAACTGCAGTTCATCGCACAAATCTATGAGCCATTAT
>JABABC010000122.1 GCA_014238445.1 Coxiellaceae bacterium | reverse complement strand
TTTTTATCTATTAATTTTTTCAACAAAAAATTACCATTTTTTTGATCATTGATTTTAGTTTTATTTCACAGATTATGGGGCCTCTGTACATGAAGCAGTACCCGAATTTATTGCGGCAAGTGAACGGTCAGATGCAGTTAAATTATTGGGCTGCTTTAGGGTGTTATGTATTGATGGTTATTGGTCTGTGGTATTTTTCTGGTCAGTTACCCAGTTCGTCGTCTTGGAGAAAAGTGTGCTTTCAAGGCTTTTTGCTAGGTGTGCTGTACTATGGCGTATTTGATTTAACCAACCTGGCTATTGTGTCGGGTTGGTCATGGTGGGTGTCTGTTTGGGAGATACTCTGGGGTGATGTGATCGGTGGCGCCACCTATGCGTTGATGTTTGGTTTATGGCGCCATGGGTGGGTATGACATAGAGATTTTTTTTATTTGCAGATAGCTTGGTTTCTAGTAATAATACACGTCATGTATTTTATGTTTTTTTGGGAGGTTTTATGTACACGCAATTAAGTTGTGAAGAAGCATCACAGTTATTATCTGATAATGACGTGATTGTGGCTGACGTTAGAGACACGGAGAGTTATGATGAAGGGCATATACCTCGTGCTGTGCATTTATCGATGCCCATGCTGCAAGATTTTTGCCATCGCTCGGATAAATCCTCACCTATTTTAGTGTACTGTTATCATGGCATCAGCAGTCAATCGGTTGCTCAGCACTTGGTTGATCAAGGTTTTGAAGAAGTGTATAGCTTAACGGGTGGCTATGAAACGTGGAAAACACAGCACTCGGCCACTGAGTAGCTTTACGGCTTCATAAAATCGTATTATCAATGGGTTGGTTTTTTTTATTGATGTAATACTTTAATATTGTAGCCCCTCTATTTTAACAAGGTTTTTTCTATGGATTATCAAACACTCTTAGTCAGTGCGCCTGTTGAAGGGGTGACTATGCTTACCCTTAATCGCCCCAGTGTATTGAATGCTATCAATTCTATCATGATGCAAGAGTTACATGACTTTTGGGTATCCTTAGCAACCGATTCACGTTGTATCATCGTAACGGGTGAAGGTGACCGTGCTTTTTCTGCGGGTGCAGATTTAAAAGAGCGCTTAGGATTAGATGAAACGACTTGGCGTGAACAGCATGCTAGGTTGCAAGCGGCCATGTTAGCCATGTGTGATTGCCCCATCCCGATCATTGCAGCTGTTAATGGGTATGCTTTTGGTGGTGGCTTTGAAATGGCTTTAGCAGCAGACATGATCTATGCATCAACCACAGCCTGTTTTGCATTACCCGAAGTGCGTTTGGGTATCATGCCCGGCGCCTTGGGTACTCAACACTTACCTCGAGCTTGTGGCTTGCGTCGTGCTAAAGAATGGATTTTAACTGGCCGAACGGTATAGGCTGATGAAGCGAAGGATTGTGGAGTCGTGAATGCCTTGTTTGAGCCCAAAGCACTCTTATCAAAGACCCTTGAAGTGGCCATGAGTATCGCACATAATGCGCCGCTTTCTGTGCGTCATGCTAAAGCGGCCATTCAGCATGCTATCCAACCGGATGTGACAGCAGATTATGCGGTGGAGGTGGCTCATTATCATCAGCTGTTATCAACAGCCGACCGTCAGGAAGGTATTGCTGCGTTTAATGAAAAACGTCCAGCATGCTTTAAGGGAGAGTAAGATGTCATCACCCTGTGTGTTACGTAAAATGCAGAGTATTCACGCTGACCCTGTGAGGTACTCACTGGATATGGGTGGTACCCCGTTAGATTTAAATGCGTGCTTAGGTCAGCGTATTCGACTCGAGCACACCGGTAAGATTTGGTGTGTACAGTGTGGTCGCAAAACCAGTAAAAGTTTTCAGCAAGGGCATTGTTATGTGTGCATGAAAAAAATTTACGAGTGCAATAATTGCATCTTACACCCTGAAAAGTGTTTAGTGGAGCAGGGTGGCTGCCCTGAAGATGATTGGGCGCATCAACAATGCAATCGCCCTCACGTGGTCTACTTAGCTAATAGTTCAGCGCTAAAAGTGGGTATTACTCGAACTTCTCAAGTGCCAACGCGCTGGATAGATCAGGGTGCGATGCAAGCTTTGCCATTATTTCAAACTTCGAATCGTTATCAAGCCGGTGTGATTGAGGTCTTATTTAAGCCTTATGTGTCCGATAGAACCAATTGGCGAACGATGTTAAAGCAAGACGCTGTGCCTATGGATTTATTGGTCGAGCGTGAGCGCTTATTGGCATTCGTACAAGAGGAGGTGGATGTATTTATCAGTGATTACCCAGCAGGTACCATTGTTTCATTGCATGAACAAAGTCCGCTGTCGATTCGTTTTCCAGTGCCGCAATATCCGAGTAAAGTAGTGAGTTTATCCTTGGATAAAACCCCTGTGGTGGAAGGAACGTTACTGAGTATTAAAGGTCAATATTGGATTATGGATACCGGTGTTTTTAATGTGCGTAAGTTTTCTGGTTATGAGGTGAATTGTGAAGTGCGCGACACCTCATCACAGGATTGAAGGCCGCTGCTCCCACCGATATTTTGCTTCAAAACACCCTTGTTTTTTTTCGGACCATTGCTGTGATATTTATCCCAGTTTTTTTGCAATCAAGCCTTGACTGTGCGCCCTGTGTTCGGTTTAATGTTCGACTCTTATCGTTGATGGCCAGATAGCTCAGTCGGTAGAGCAGAGGACTGAAAATCCTCGTGTCGACAGTTCGATTCTGTCTCTGGCCACATCCCTTGATCAATTTATTCTGTCGTATGTGAATTTCTCTAGTGTTTCTTGAGCTACAGTGCCTCTATGTTGGTTCATTCAATGTTAATCGCGTTGTATGGATTTCAGGCTGTGCGTTTTACAGTAAAAAAAACCTCTGAAGACACCGTCATTCAGAGGTTTTTAATGGGCTTTGTTGTGCATTTAATCGTAGATTTTAACGACAGATGTCACAAGTTCAGCGTCATTGCGCTCCACGCGTGTTAAGACGTAAAAGGCTATCACTGAAAACGTAACAATCCCAACAATGAAGAGCCCTGTCGGGGTGCTTGGGTTATTTTCAGGTGAAAACCAGGTAAAGATCAAAATCCCAATAAAGTAGAAGAATAAGAGGTAGCATTGAGAGATGGCAGACCATAGGTCAGAGAATGATTTAACATTCAGTGCTATGAATAACCCTTGGATGCATACGAAAATAATCATGATATTGATAATGGTATCAATGTTACCTAGCGTGAATAAGCCTGTAAATAGGATAAAGACAAGCAAAGCAATCGTACGACCGAACGGGAGGCGGAAGGGGTACTGATCTTTATTGATGTTATTTCGCAGTACACACAATGCAATAGGAATAGGGAGATAGGAAATCACATGGAATAAGCTGAGCACTTCCGCCAGTTGACTCCAGCTGCGAAAGACCACTAAGAAAAGGGTGGCCAGTAAGGTGTTGATGATCAGTGAGCGGCGAGAAACCCCATATATAGGGTGGACATTATCAAAATATTTTGGCATTTGTTGGTTGCGCGACATCGCTGTGAACATCCGTGTGGAGGTGCCAGTAAAGGCAATCGCAGTGCCTGTGGGGGCAATGGTTGCGCCAAAATAAATGATAGTGGTTAGCATGCCTAAGCCAAGCATGGCAGAGAGTTCAACCATAGGTGCGCTGTAGGTGAGGTTGTGCCAGCCCCCTGACAAGCTGTCGGCTGGAATGGCCCCGATAAATGCAACCTGTAATAACAGGTAGACCCCTAGACAAAAGGTAATGGAGATGATGATAGAAAGTGGAATCGTTTTATGAGGTTTTTTCACTTCACTCGCAAACGAAATGATGGTTTGGAACCCGTTAAAAGCAATAATAATCCCGGTGGTTAGAATGGCGGCAATAATAGAGTGGGGTCCGTAGGGCGTAAAGCGATGATGAACCAATGTGAAGTTTTTAGAATGAAAGGCGACTGAAATGATCATCAGTGCTGTCACTAATGGCACAATAACTTTCAGGATCGTGAAGATATTATTGGTTTTAGCGAGCACAGAAGCCCCCCAAAAATTAGCGAGACAGAATAGAAAGATGAGAATGAGAGCAAG
>JABABC010000229.1 GCA_014238445.1 Coxiellaceae bacterium | reverse complement strand
GATATGATTACTGAACAGCAAGGAGGCCATTATGGAGTCAGAACAACCCCTTAGTCCTATTCAATTGAATATAGACTACCCTGTAAAACTCAATCGATTAACCACTCTATTTCGTGTCATATTAATCATTCCGATTTTTTTTGTCTTAGCGTTTATTTCAGAAGGGTCTATCATCATTCACTCACCCAGTTTAGTACAAGAGTCTGCCTATGGGTTTACAAACCCCGCACCGGCTAATGACATTGTCGTGATTGATACCAACACGACCACGCAACATTACTATTCCCACACTGGAATGCTCGCGCATTTAATGTATCTTGGAAGCGCAGCAACCACCTCCACAACCGCATTCCTCTTTTTAGGACCACTCGTCATGCTCTTATTTCGTAAGAAGTACCCTCGTTGGTGGTTTAACTGGAACGTTGAGCTGATAAAATTTTTAATGCGCATCACAGCCTACCTTTACTGCTTAACTGACCAATACCCATCTACCGATGAAGAACAACGCATCCATATGAATATTCCCTACATTGATGGCAGTGCATTAAACCGAGGACTACCTTTAGTGAAATGGTTCTTAGCTATCCCGCATTATGTCATCTTATTTGTACTAGGGGTTATTGCTGTTGCGTTAGTGCTGTTATCCTGGATTTGGGTGATTATCACCAGCCACTACCCTCGCCCTTTTTTCAATTACATCGTGGGCGTCATGCGCTGGAACCTACGTGTTACGTGTTATGCCATTCTATTAACAACAGACAAGTATCCCCCATTCTCGTTTAAAGCGTAACACCACACCATCGTCATCAAAAAAGGCATGCTGAGCATGCCTTTTTATGGTCTATTAAAAACCTCAACCACCTAACGATAATAAATCATGGTTATCGGTAAACACACTAGAAACACCCCAACGCCACAATTCCTCCGCTCGCTCAACCTCATTCACCGTAAAAGCTAACACTTGAAACCCAGCAGACCGAACAGACTGAACTCGTTTCTGAGTTAGCAGGCGATGATCTAAATGCCAAGATACACAACCTATTGACTGCAAAGTCACTAGCCAGCTGCCCTCCCATTCCGGCGATACCCATGCTCGAGCAATAGCGGGAGCTTTATCAGCACAGCATTTTAAAACTGCCTCCGATTTACTAGAAATAATGATAGGCGGCAAAGCCTCTGACCAGTGCTGATTAATCATTGCTAAGGTGGTATCGACCACTGCTTCAATCTGCTGGGTTGGCTTAATTTCCAAATTTAATCCAACACCGTTTTCAGCAGCACATTGCAACCAGTCAGACAACAACGGAATTCGAACTCCAACATAACGATCATCAAACCATTGACCTGCATCTAACTCACTAAGCAAAGACCATGGTTGTTCCTCAAACAACCCTATTCCATTGCTGGTGCGGTCTAAGCTGTCATCATGAAACATACACGCCTCGCCTGTGGAAGCCAGCTGAATATCTGACTCAATGTACCGCCCCCCGGCCTGAATAGCCGTAGTTAAGGCGGGCAGTGTGTTTTCTGGTGCCACTAAAGGTGCGCCACGGTGGGCAATACAACGAGGAAATAAAAAACGTTTCATTTTGCTGCTCATTTTATTAGCATAATTCGACGCTGTTCAATTGTAAACCACTGATATCCAAAATAAAGATCGACTTGCTATCATCGTTGATGCACATTACACTTTTTGTGACCTTGAGGCCGAGACCCGGACCAAGGACCCGCTAAGGCCATCACCATCATCCCGCCTTAGTCTGTATTGAAGGAGAACCCCAGATGGCTAAATATCGCTACGGCGCCTTAATGCGTTATGCTAACATGCTCGGATTTGGAGAAATCCATACAAAACTCGATCGCGAAACTGGCTTGCACGCTTTAATTGCCATTCACAATGTCGAATTAGGCCCTGCGATTGGTGGCTGTCGTTGCTTTACTTATGGATCAACAACCAGCGCCACAAAAGATGTTTT
>JABABC010000058.1 GCA_014238445.1 Coxiellaceae bacterium | reverse complement strand
TACCTGCCATGCCCAATGCACGACTCTTTTTTCAGACAAGCACACAGACGATAAAATATTACATCCCGTATTTTTTTATTGGCTATGTGATAGGGCAAATACTGTGGGGGTCTTTATCCGATACCTTCGGTCGAAAAAAAACGTGGTGCATAGCAGCATTGATCTACTGTGTATTTGCGACCTTTGTTGTAATATCTCCGACCTTACTGCATTTATTGATTGGTTTTGGCGGCATTGGCTTTTGCGCGGCAGCCTACACCAGTGTTGGTAATGCCATCCTGAAAGATACCTTTGGCCCAGAGCATGTAGCAACTGCGATTGCTTGTATGGGTATGGTCCTAGCCAGCGGGCCTTTTGTTGGACCCTTAGTCGGCACGTTGATCATTCATCATTCATCCTGGATAGGAGTAATGATTTTCATGAGCCTCTACAGCGCGATCCTATTCATTCAAAGTGTACTGCTACTACCAGAATCGCATCACGCTACACCCAAAACCATTCAAACACCTTTTCATCGACGATGCGTCGAGGTATTAAGTACTCCGAAATTTATACCTGCAACCATCATATTGGGCTTAAACTTTGCTCTCTTAATGGCATCACTGGATATGCTACCCTTTCTTCTCACCGACAAATTTCATCAAAACACACATCAAACAGGGCTTAGCTTAACACTGATTGGAATAGGCTATTTCATTGGAGCAAGCATTAACGCTGCCTGTATAAAACGGTGCGGTATCACCACACTAGGCCAGATCAGCCTTGTATGGCAAAGCCTCGCACTAATCGGGCTTATTCTCATAACCCTCATTCCCGCCTTTCAGAGTCTATGGGTTTTCTTAAGTGTAGTAAGCCTGCTTGTCATCAGCGCTGGCATCTTAGTGCCATTAATGAAAGCTATTTGCATGACCGTCACACAGCAGCATGCAGGGACATGTGCATCCTTGATGAAAACGATTCAAACACTGTTTGCCATTGCAGGAACCAGTGTTGCCGCAATAGCTGATAATAGCCAGAGCATCCAACCCTTTTTAGGTTTACTGATTATCCTTGCCGGACTGTCGATTGGGCTAGGGTATTATAGGCGTGTTTAGCTGTTAAATCAGTCATTCACCAGCATGCAAACCCTGCCGAAATTAATAGGTAATAGCCAACTTGTGATCAACTAACGCGACCTGATCGACGCCAGTCGGACTGTTTGATTGAGGCAGTGGTTTATTAGAAAAACGGAAAGGCTTGTGATCTTTCACTGGGCAGGCTTCTTTACGCTTAGAAAAGAGCACAGACTGCACTGGCAATACCGACCCCCGAATAAAGCCCTCATCCCTGAGAAGAGTGGTTATCTCATTTTTCAAACTAGAGGATTTAAGCGTGCAAGCTAATAACAATGAAAAACACTCCATTGCCATATCACGGTCAATTAATGTATTGCTGATGATTTTATGAGAAAAATAGTAAACGGTCTGATGATCTATGACACTCTGCTTTAACCAATGTTCTTGATGCGCAATGCCGAGCACACAGGTTAATAATGATTGCGATGAACCCTCGCTAAAGGAAGAAAAACGTGTCAACACGGATAACAAGTGAATAATCGCATCTAATTGCAGCTTAAGATCATGAGACAGGTCTGACTTTCTGCCCCTTAGCTGATTAAGAGGTTCTTTATATTTCTCGACCCATCTCAAATAAAAATCAAACTTTTCTTTTACAACTAGATTTGAAATTCCGCGAGTCAATCCAGCATGGTGAAAAATTAATGAATTTTTAATAGCTCCTGAAACACCCAAATAGTTCGGAATAACAATGACACCGTCACTGAAAACCTTACTAAAAAAATCACCTCCTACTAATTTAGCGTACTGTATGGCTGGAGAGGAAGAAGACTCAGCCGCATTTTCACGATTAATTGAAAGCATTAACTATCCTTGTAATCAATTCAATGACCATAAAACTAGCATAAAACAGGATAAAAAAAACCAATACACAAAACTTAAGTTTGACATAAGGTTTGACCTTAACCGGTTAAATAAGACACACCAACTAAGAACGCGCGCTTGAAAAAATCTCACTAGTGCTTACTGAGTATCCACAGGAATGTGATGGAATCGACCCAGGTATGAATACGCAATCGGGACGACAATCAAAGAAAAGAACGTACCGAATATCAAACCACCCACAATCACCCAACCAATTTCTTGACGACCGATTGAACCGGGCCCTGTCGCAAAAGCGAGCGGAAGAGAGCCCACGACCATCGCCACAGTGGTCATTAAAATAGGTCGAAGTCGAAGTCTAGCACCCTCAATAATAGCCTCAGAGAGCTCATAACCTTGTTCTCGTAATTGATTCACAAACTCTGTAATAAGAATACCGTGCTTACTGACTAATCCAACCAATGTCACCAAACCAATTTGCGAATACAGATTAAATGTCCCACCGGTTAACCATAAGGTAAACATAGCTCCAACGAGGCTTAACGGCACTGCCAATAAAATAATCAATGGATCAATGAAACTACCAAATTGGGCAGACAAGACTAAATAAATAAAGATAAAAGATAAGAGCATAATACCCATCATATTCCCAGATGATTCTATAAATTGCGCAGCTTTTCCTGAATACTCTGCCCTAACTTTTGACGTTAATGCATCCGGCAAAACGCTATTCAATTGATCAATCACTT
>JABABC010000228.1 GCA_014238445.1 Coxiellaceae bacterium | reverse complement strand
GATTAAATTCTTTATTGGGTAACCCCGCCATGATATCAATAATCACCTGCTTGAGGTCGCACTCAAGAAACATGACAGATATACCACTGCGAAACCTCATGTGTATTAAAGGATCAATATCAGATTGCGAAGAAAGCTTGCTTTTTAATGGATTGACTGCTGCTAATAACCCTGAAATCAACATGGATAAAGCAAATAAGTTATAACACATGGCACCGTACGGTTTTTTCAAAAAAATTGATAACGTAGCCATACCTAGCATAACGATATTAATCAAGAAACTAAGGTGTACTAATCCTTTTTCATATACAGTATTGTAATTCATTGCCGATGCTATATTTTGATAGAAATGATGAACAATGTTTTTCTTATTTGAGGGTTTGATCTTTGTCAGCATCGGCTTGTTTCTTGCTGAGGTCATGATTAGGTGAGGTATTCCAATTAATCCATCCACCAAGTTCCACGAGTGACCCAGGAACATAATGATCCATGGCGAATTATCTTTAGCGATATATTGATAGATTGATATAATATTCGCGCAGATATAGTACATATGCGCAAGCAAAACCAAAGCTAATTCTGTTTTTTTAATCAGCGTTGTATCCACTCCCACTAGTGGCTGATAGGCTGTCTGATAACCACTACAGACACGACCCAAAGCGGATAGCGTCATAAAAGCTATGGCCACCTCTTCTTCGCCACCCGTATAAGAAAAGGCTGAAATTGACGCGAACATCCAAGAAGCAATAGACAAATAATCTGCTGTAAAGCTTATCTGTTCTGGCTCCCCTAGATGAGATGTCGGTACTACAGGAATGCTTTCAGCGACAAGCAAAGGGTGGCCGTGTCTTTGCCTGAGTCCTGGTAGTGAATTGTTGGTTACTAGCATAATCGCGCATGTATTCTTGTATGTACAAAGGATCTAAGGAACAAAAGACGCACTTAAGTTGCTTTAATTTTAGACATTATATTATACGTAACCAATAAAAGTTAATACTCTTTTTATCTTAAAGTAAGCTTAAATGCCTAAAAAACTTATATTTATAAGCTTTTGAAAGTGTTTTAAATGAACTCAACTTGGATAACTACTACTTTATAACAGACTGCAGCCACTCATGAACAGGCGTTGCATAGAGCTTCACTCCGTCAAGGCATAAAGACTGAACCGTATTCGCAGAATCTGCTTCCCATTGAGTTTCCGCATTAGCTATAAATTTACTAATCAAGTGCGGGATACCCTCCTCTCGTCGTCGTTGATGACCGAGAGGATACATCACTTCAATGCAATCTGTCTGATTGCCGTCTTTAAAAATCACCTGTACCGCATTAGCGATAGAGCGCTTTTCAGGGTCCAAGTAATCAGCACTGTAGAGTTTGTTTTCTGTTACGATCATTTTGTCGCGTAATGCATCAATGCGAGGGTCACTGGCAAGGCCTTCTTCATAATGATCTGCTGTTAATTCACCAAACAATAACCCAATAGCAACCATGTATTGCAAACAATGATCACGGTCAGCTGGGTTATGTAGCGGTCCTTTTTTATCAATAATACGAATGGCAGATTCATGTGTGTGAATATGGACTGCCTGAATAGCATCCGTATCATGAATATGTGGATGCAATTGAATCGCAGCTTCAACCGCTGTTTGTGCATGAAACTCTGCCGGAAAGGCGATTTTAAATAAAATATTTTCCATCACATAACAACCATAAGGCTGATGGCATTTAAATGATCGACCTTTAAATAGCACGTCATAAAACCCCCAACCCGATGCACTTAATGCTGTGGGATAGCCCATTTCCCCTTTCATTGCCATCATCGCTAATTGCACACCGCGTGCTGTGGCATCACCTGCCGCCCAGGATTTTCGTGATCCAGTATTCGGTGCGTGCCGGTAGGTTCTTAAGCTGTGACCATCCACCCAAGCTAAAGAAACCGCATTGAGAGCTTGCTCTCGAGTGGCACCTAAGAGTTGAGATGCTACGGCCGTGGTTGCCACTTTAACTAATATCACATGGTCCAAGCCAACACGATTAAAACTATTTTCCAGAGCCAAAACACCCTGAATTTCATGTGCCTGGATCATAGCGGTTAAGACATCCCTCATCGTTAATGGTGACCGCCCATCGGCTACACGTTGCTGCGAGACATAGTCAGCAATCGCCAAAATACCGCCTAAGTTATCTGAAGGGTGGCCCCATTCAGCCGCGAGCCATGTATCATTGAAGTCTAACCAGCGTATGAGAGCGCCGATGTTAAAGGCAGCTGTGATTGGGTCCAACACATAATCCGTACCGATAACACGAGCACCCAGTGGCACCTGTGTTCCTGGAACAACAGGCCCGAGTAATTTCGTGCATGCCGGGTAGTTCAATGCGAGCAAGGCACAACCTAAACTATCGAGTAAGCATAAACGCGCTGTATCATAAGCTAACTCACTAAAGCGGGGTGTTTGCATCACATAATCCACAATATCCAGGATAGGCTTGTCAAAATCAGATTGATTATCAGCACATTGAGCATTATTCATCATGTATCCCTTAACGTTCATTCAGCGGTCTATAAACCTGCTCTTCTGGGCCCGCGTAGCTCGCATTCGGTCGGATAAGACGATTATCTTCACGCTGCTCAATGATGTGTGCTATCCATCCGCTGGTACGCGACAACACAAACAGCGGCGTGAAAAAAGATTGTGGGATACCACAAAAGTAATACGCGGAGGCGCTGTAAAAATCGAGATTTGGAAATAATTTTTTTTCTTGTCGCATGACAGTTTCAATTGCTTCTGACACGGGATAATAGCGCGTGTCGTTAACGTATTGCGATAGCTGAAAGGACCATTGCTTAATGATATCCGATCGAGGATCACAGTCACGATAGACTCGATGACCAAAACCCATCACTAACTCACGAGCCTCCAACATGGCCTTGAGCCCAGTGGTGGCCTCGTCGGGTGTTTGAAAGCGCTCAATTAACGTTAAGGCTTCTTCATTAGCGCCACCATGCAAAGGGCCGCGCAGTGTGCCAATCGCTGTGGTCACAGCCGAATACACATCGGATAATGTTGCCGTGGTCACCCGAGCTGCAAAAGTCGATGCATTAAATTCATGTTCAGCATATAACACTAAGGAAGCATCTAAAGCTTTTACAAACAATGAATCTGGAACATGCCCATGCAATAGTTGAAGGAAATGGCCGGCTAAACTCGCCTGATCCGTTTGTGTATCAATCGCGTTCCCCTGATGGTAATGATACCAATACGGTAGCACGGCGGGTAAACACGCGATCAAACGATCTGCAATGGCATAGATCGTATGATGGTCTGTCTCAGGCTCTAAGTTCCCTAAGAACGAACAACTGGTCCGCATCACGTCCATGGGGTGACTACCCTGGGGAATAGCATGCAAGACAGCTTTCAATGCTTCTGGGAGAGCACGTAAAGGGTGTAATCGTGCTTGATAGTCAGCCAGCTCGGATGCACTCGGCAAGCTTCCATAGATAAGTAAGTAAGCTACTTCTTCAAAGCAAGCCTGTGTCGCCAAATCATCAATT
>JABABC010000137.1 GCA_014238445.1 Coxiellaceae bacterium | reverse complement strand
GCTTTTACTGTGAATGATATTGATGATGCTGATTTTTTCTCAAGAGCGTTAGGTCAAAAAACGATGACAGTGACTCATAGCGGCTTTCATTCAGGGGGTTCACATCTGGATCCAGCCACCCCTAAAACAGTCGTTACCTATCACAACATGGATAGGTATGTTAAATTCTTCGCATTTAGCAAAGGGGAATTCCGATGCTCACACGACAACTATCAAGTGACACAACGCTCATTAGGGTGGACAGCACCACTTCAACCCAAGATGAAATTACCTCACGCCAACAGCCTCCGCGCACCGCTTGCTTAGCACAACACCAAACCCAAGGGCGTGGGCGCCGCGGCAAGACCTGGCTCTCACCAAAGCATCAACACCTGTATTTATCGTATGGCGATCATACCTCACTATCACTCAACGCCTTACAAGGCTTAACACTTGCCATCGCGATACGCACCTGCGATGCCATAGAATCCTTAGTAGCTGTGCCACACCCCCTCACCATTAAATGGCCCAATGACATTTATTATGCCGACAAAAAACTGGGAGGATTCTTGCTCGAAACAGAACCTAGCCAACGCGAAGCCACTTACCTCGTGCTTGGCATTGGACTCAACCTAGGATCACCACCATCACCGACATCCATTCATCATCCAGCCACCTCGCTCTCTGCAATAACATCAACGACCATTTCAAACACCACACTCACGCATGCACTGATTTCAACCTGGCAAACCTGTTTAGAGGATTTCACAAAACATGGACTGGCGTATTTTCTCACCGACTGGAAATCTCGCGACCTACTGGACCAACATAACATAGAATACCAACTGAACGGAGCCACCCACACGGGACAAGCACAAGGGATCAATCAACACGGCCAATTACTGATTCAGCACCATGACCAACAACATGCTTGCCAGCCAGAAAAAATTACCCTCATTCGACCTATAGACTAATAGACTGCAACACCAGCACCAGCTCGTCTCGAATCAGAAAAACCCCATCGTCCATGTGATGTCTTCATGACTGACTGCAACGACCCCATAGAACGCGAGAGTTGCACTAAGTGCCCCATCTTTTTTAACAATGCCAAAGAATCAGGGCTAATACCCGATTCTACTAATAACACATCAGGAAATAATTGCGTGTGAATTCTGGGTGCTTCTGTCGCTTCCGCTAACGGCATATGATACAGCAATATGTTCGTCAGCAACTGTGTGACACAGGTAATGATTTGTTGCCCTCCCGGACTACCCGTTGCTAACCAAGGCGTGCCGTCTTGATTGAATACAATCACGGGGCTCATCGAACTTAATGGTCGCTTCTGTGGCGCAATCCTATTATTCAAACCTAATACAACTTGATGATGTTCATTTTCAGGTGGCTGCAGCGTAAAATCCAACATCGTGTTATTTAACAGTATCCCAGTACCCGGAACCGTAATACCTGAACCATAGGAATAATTAATCGAATAAGTTAACGCCACCATCCCACCATCCTGATCCAATACCGAGATATGGGTTGTGTTATGCCCTTCATTGGATATGGATTTACTTTGTATTAATGCATCACTCGACGTGTGCTGAACGGTATTAATACTCTGCGCTATCGATTGAATATGCTCATGCGACAATAATTGTTTGGTAGGATTCTCTACAAAATCAGGATCCCCTAAATACTGATTACGATCTAAAAACACTCGATTAAATAGCTCAGCTAATAAATGATAAGCTTGAGCCGTATTTTGCATCACTGCACCTCGACCAAAATCAAAGTAATTCAATGCCTGCAACACTTGCAGCATTGCCACACCACCGGAAGATGGCGGCGGTGCAGCATACACGTGATACCCATGAATCACCTGATGCACAGGCTGACGCTCGATCACTCGATACTGCTTTAAGTCATCCATTCGCATTAAACCACCCGCTGACTCACTGGCTTGTGCGATTTTACGAGCCAGCGATCCTGTATAAAAAACTTGGGCGCCATGCTGCTGAATTAATTGCAACGACTGCGCTAAGTCCGGTCGTTTCATCTGATCACCTAATTGATATTCACTACCGTCAGGCCGACTCAACATCATTCGTGTGGTCGCATTTTGAACTAATAAAGGCCGGTAGTGATGTAAAGCATTCGCTAAATAAGGCTTTACAGCAATGCCCTTTGCCGCCATGGTGATCGCGGGTTGAATCACCTGCGTTAAGGTTAAACGGCCATAATGAGCTTCTAAATAACATAAACCAGCCACATTACCAGGCACCCCGACAGACAACCAACTGTGTCGCAGTGATTCAACATCTAATTGACCTTGTGCATTTAACATCATCGTGGGTGATGATAACTTCGGAGCCACCTCTCGAAAATCAATGAATTTGGGGTGAAACGCATCACTCGGCATAGCCAACATCGCAAAACCACCACCACCTAGTGATCCAGCTCGAGGCAATGTCACCATCAAGGCAAATGCCGTGGCAACTGCGGCATCCACAGCATTGCCTCCTTGCTGCATCATCTGCACACCCACGTCAGCTGCCCGTTGCTCTTGAGCAGCCACCACCCCATGCAATGCTTGGGTCGCATGAAAACGCGAAGCGGTATTGTGTAAAGGTTCCAAAGCCAGAGCAAGAGAATAACACCCCAGCAATAGTATTAACCCAAAAGAGCGCAACATCTTTTCCTCCTTGCATATTGCTTATCGATATGTCATCCCATGACATTCATATCTCAATCATGTGACATGATTGACTATTAAGGGGTACACAAAACAGACGACAATCCCACTCATGAACCCTAATAGATGCCCCTCCCAAGAGACACGCCGGTCTGTTGGAAAAAGATTCGCCGCCATACCGCCAAAATAGTACAAACACACAACAGATACGATAATATTTAGCAGCGAAGGGTGATTATAAGCCATCACCAACAAGTATCCCCAATAACCCATAATAAGAGAGCTTGCACCAATGTGTAACGCTTGCCGGGCAAACAACCAAACCAATATTCCACTTAATACTATGATGCACACTGTGACACCTATAAACACCGTAATACCTTGCGTCAATAACATCATTGCCATCAACACAAACATCACTGAGTTCAATAAAAGATGCCCCCAATTACCATGCAACCAAGGTGAGCACACGACACCGACTAGCCCAAAACCACGACGAGGGTAAATACCTAAAACATTCAGTCGATACCCGCAACAGAAATTCACCAGATGCACCACCCAAGCCACAGCCACCCAACATAACACCATGAGACCATGAGTCTTTAACACAGTCACAAACGCCTGCAGAGATACTGCAAAACCCTCAAACATTGTTTCTCCCAACACTCATCAAATAGTGAGTGATCTTTTTATAACGCTATCATACCTTGTGAGCACTGACAGAAACAGTCTCATACTCGCACCGAGAAATACTGTACTTTTAAACCCATTGCATTAAAATAGCGACCCTTATTGAGACGATTTGGAGAAAATCATGCCACTATACGATTATCGTTGCTTACAATGTAACCATACCTTTGAGGTATTACATGCGCGTGATAGTGATGGACCTAGTGAATGCCCTAGCTGTCATGCTAAAACGCCTGAAAAACTATTATCTGCTGGAAACTTCCATCTGAAAGGTGGCGGATGGTACGTCACTGATTTTAAAGATCCGCCTAAAAACAAAACCCAGCAGGACAACTCTTCTAACAGTACACCACCTTCCACCTCAACCGATAGCAAGAGCTCTGGAAACGCTACTGACTAGATAGTGCTTTCCAAAACAGTTACAACGCAACAGAATAGCAATGGATTTTAATTATGAATAAGGATATCAATGAACCTTTATAAAAAAATAATTGGCGCATCTTTCATAGGCTGTATACTT
>JABABC010000089.1 GCA_014238445.1 Coxiellaceae bacterium | reverse complement strand
TCAAGCCTGATGGCCTCAAAGATTATTGCGGTGTATTTTTCATGCCAACCACGTATAGTAAAGACCATGAAAAAACCACTCAGCTTACAACACCAATTCGCTCAACGGAGCATCTGCTACGGATGTGGCCCCGCCAATACAAAAGGCTTACAACTAGAAAGTTTCGTTGATGGCGACGCCGTCATTGCTAACTTTCAACCTCAACCACACCACCATGCCTTTCCAGGCGTACTCAACGGCGGAATCATTGGCACATTACTGGATTGTCATTGCAACTGGGCAGCTTGCTGGTATTTAATGCAAACAAAACAACTCGACACACCACCGTGTACCGTTACCCGTGAGTACGCCATTCAATTGAAACGCCCGACACCTATGAACACAACACTACAACTCAAAGCACAACTGGATTGCATCACTGATCACTCAGCCTCTATCACAGGTCAACTCTTAGTTAATGATACCGTCTGCGACGAATGCACAGGCACATTTGTCATCGTTAATCCTGACCACCCTGCTTACCATCGTTGGTAAACCTATTCTTGAAATACAGTTTACTGTGACGCTCACATTAAAAATAACATTACACCTTATTACTATTAGACAAATGGTCTTCAGACACCAATGCATCAAAATCCCACAGCTTTTTATCCATTAACTGACTCGGTTGAATACTTTGCAACGCATGCAGCATATTACTGGGTATTTTAGGGTTTTGTTCAGCCATTTGCTGTATCCAGCGCTTGACACGAACACGTGCTAGGTTTTCTTGTGAGCCACACAAATTACAGGGAATAATTGGGAACTGTTGCTCTTGTGCAAAGGTTTTTATATCAGCTTCTTGCACATACGCCATCGGCCTTATTACCACATGCTTTCGACTATCCGTTAATAATTTAGGTGGCATCGAACGGATTTGCCCACCATACAGAATTGACATCATGAGCGTTTCAATTAAATCATCGCGATGATGCCCCAATGCAATTTTAGAAAACCCATGTTCTTCGGCATAACGATAAATATTGCCGCGGCGCAATCGTGAGCATAAAGAACAATACGTTTTTCCTTCAGGAATTTTATCTTTGACTACTTGATAGGTATTGCGCGTCTCTATCTCATAAGGAATTTTCTCATCCTCTAACCATTGACGTAACACAACGTCATTCCAACCAGGCTGTGACTGATCTAAGGTATAAGAAAACAATTCGAACTTATAATGACTTTCAATGCGCAAATGATTGAGTAAACGCAACATCGTAAAGGAATCTTTACCGCCTGACAAACACACCATCACACGATCACCTTTTTCAATCAAACGATAATCTGCAATCGCTTTGCTCATATAGTGCGCAATCTTTTTACCTGCTTTGGATAATCCACTCATGGTTTTTCTCTTTTTTTATCGGCCCGGCTCATCATTCCAGAGCAACTTATGTAATTGAAACTGAAAACGCACAGGCAAATGATCTTCGACAATCCAGTCTGCCAAATGTTGTGGCTTTAATTTTTCATAGACGGGTGAAAATAAAATATCACAACGAGCAATAAAACCCTCTTCCTGTATTGATAATTTTGACCACTCATAGTCTTCACGAGAACTAATCACATATTTGACTTGATCAACAGGCTTTAAAAACTCAGCATTCTCATGTCGATTACGATGCGCTTCGCCAGACTCCGGTGTTTTCCAATCCATCACCGTCATCACACGCTGATCCACTCGGCTAATATCTAAAGCACCACTGGTTTCTAATGACACGGAATAACCTACATCACACAAGGCTGTTAATAAACCGAAACAAGCTGGTTGTGCCAAAGGCTCACCTCCCGTCACGGTGACAAACTTTGGATGATAAGCAGCAACTTGCGTTAAAATCTCATCGAACGTTAAGCGATTTCCGCCAGAAAATGCATAAGCACTGTCACAATACACGCAACGTAAAGGGCAGCCTGTCAAACGCACAAAAACCGTCGGATACCCAACGGTATTTGACTCTCCCTGTATTGAATAAAAAATTTCCGTTATACGAAGTAATGGGGCATCAGCCACTTTGCCTCACAGCCATTTTTTTCAATTGAATTGTAGCTAACTGTGCTGCCGTGCTTTGAGGGTAATGCTTTTGAATAGCTTTAAACCCTTGCTGAGCATCCTGTACATGGCCCGTATTTAATTGAATCCATGCTATTTTATACTCAGCATCAGGACGTTTAGAAGAGGCGGGATATTGCTGCACCACGGTTGAAAACTCGTTTAAAGCTGCCGAGGATTTTTTCTTTAATAGATTCAATTCACCCAACCAATAATGTGCATTCGCAACAAATTCACCCTTAGGATAGTCTTTCAAATATTGCTGGTAGGCTACGTCCGCGTGATCATACTGTTTTTTTGGCAATTGCTGAGACCC
>JABABC010000080.1 GCA_014238445.1 Coxiellaceae bacterium | reverse complement strand
TTGCACGGAGTCACAGTATCATGTATTTGTGTATTTACTAGAGTTCTTGCAAACTGATTGGCAGGATAAATGTGCGCAAATAGGGTGTTATTCAGCACGAACAACCCTTGATTTATTTTGCATGAAATTGTCATTTGCAAATGCTTATTACTCACAGCCCGATAAACGGCGGCATACTATCGATCGTTCCGATGACGAGTTAGCTAAAGATATTCAACGGGAATATAACCCTGTGCTGATGGTTAATCGATTGTCAGAATGTCTCTATCGCCGACCTTCATTGTTTCAGATTTTTTTACATAAATTGTCTTTTTTTACACCCATATTATTTAAGTATGATTGCTTGTCAGCCTTAAGTTTTTTTTGTAAGGATTCTATTAAATTAATGTTTATCAAGAATCAAACGCTTCAAGAGGAAAGGGAAAGTTCAGTGTCTAAAATACAGAGACTTTTCTCGTTTCATAGATTAAGTCATAGAGAGCCAGTTCGAGTTGAAGATGATGTGGTGGGTCAGCAGGCGGTGATGATTTAGTCATCGTTAAGTGGTTTATCACAGGGCCTGTTTTTTTTGAATACTCACAGTGTGAGAGTTAATCACCATGTCAGGCAGGTTACGTTTGACGAACAACCCCTCTAGGCCATCGGCACCCTAAAGAGCCCTATTCTGATTGTTTATTGATGGGATGCTTGAATATGGCTGTGACTGCAGTATGCCTGGATGGTGTGCATTGAGAAGGTTTGGTACCGAGGGCGGGAATCGAACCCGCACGGTGTTGCCACCACCGGATTTTGAATCCGGCGCGTCTACCAGTTTCGCCACCTCGGCCTACCCAATGAACGGGAAGTATAGCAAAGGTTTGCTAGGAAGCAAGTACCCTTGCCGCTTTCAGGTTGGTCAGTCATCGCACTGCTCTAACAGGCGACGGCAGTCATGGCTGCTGGGCTGTTGCGTGCCAGCTTACAGCGCAAGTTATTTTGGTAGTAGTGGACGGTCATGGGTGTGAGGTTGAGCATGCTGGCTATTTCGCCAGTAGTGAGACCTTGATCATTGTAGTAGCGAATGGATCGCTCGCTAGGTGTTAAGTGAGTGAGTTGTGTGGTTGTGTCCCTTGCAGTGTGTAAGTCCATGTTGATTTCCTATCTTGTGGTACGTTGAGTAAGGATTAGTTTGTTTGATGTAACGTTTCTGCTTCCTTCGTATTTCTTATGGTTTAATTATCTAATCAGTTGCGAATCGGTTTTGATAGCCCATAAATCATCGTGTTTTTTTATTGTAAAAAAACATCGCTTTGTTATTTGGACTAAAAAAAAATCAATTGGGTGAAGGTGATGTACTAGCGTAGTGATAACTGAACCGATAAAGGATTTATTACAGCATCGGTCATCATTTTGCAATCAATAGTGGTGTGTGTCATGGTGTGGGCACTGAGTTATCTAGTAGGAAATATTGAATGAAGGATCATACCTCGGGATGGTTTTTGTGGGTATCGCTGATTGTTGGTGTGGGTGGGATTTTGTACGGCTATGACATCGGTGTTATTTCGGGCGCTTTGTTGTTAATCCGCGAGTCTATTGCGATGACGGATGCTCAAATGGGCTGGTTGGTGGGTGCTGTGTTATGGGGTGGTTTAATAGGAACACTGATCGCAGGTCCTATTGCAGATGCTTGGGGTCGACGTGCGGTGATTATTTGTGCTTGTGTCGTCTTTATTCTGGGTGTGATCTGTATCTTATTGGCGCAAGACTTTTCTGCGTTACTCGTTGCGCGATTATTATTAGGTATCGGCGTTGGGGTTGTCGCTGTTGCTGTTCCCTTGTATGTCACAGAGATTGTTGGTGTGCAACATCGTGGTGTTTACGTGAGTTTTTTTCAATGCTTTTTAACAGTAGGTATTCTGCTAGCATATGCGGTGGATTATCATTTTGTTGCATCGGGTAATTGGCGGTTGATGTTTGCCGTGATTTTGATTCCAGCCAGTTTTTTAGGTTGTGCCATGGTCTTTTTGCCAGAGTCACCGCGCTGGCTCCTGTTGAAGGGTTATGATCAACGTGCTGAGCAGGTG
>JABABC010000136.1 GCA_014238445.1 Coxiellaceae bacterium | reverse complement strand
CTTCGGTATCACCGACCAACTTCGCTGCTGCAACCAAGCCAAAACCAATTGCGCAGGCGTAATGCCTCGTTGTGCCGCTAATCGCCTAATACTGGCGTCGCGTAACACCACCGGTTCATTGCTCTGCTTAATCACACCTGGGCGATCACCTGACCCCAAAGGCGCATAGGCTGTTAAGTGAATTTGTCGATCATGGCACGCAGACCATAAATCTCGCTGTTGAAAATAAGGATGACATTCGACTTGATTCACAGCTGGCGTAATACTTGCTGATTGTAACAGTTGATCTATTTTACCCGATGAAAAATTAGAGACACCGATATTGCGAACTTGCCCTGTGGGTAAAGCCTCCATTGCTTGCCAAGTACCCTTCAAAGGCAATACATCTAACCCAATAAAATCCTCACCCGAACGTGCATGCCCAAAACCTAAACCTTCTCGCATAGCCACTGGCCAATGCATTAAATACAGATCCAAATACTCGAGTCGCAATTCCTCTAACGTCGACTGCAAAGCGGGTAACACGGCATCAGGCGCATGACACGTATTCCATAACTTAGAGGTAATCCATAATTCGTCCCGCGTCACATCACCCGCCTGCATGGCATCATGCAGTGCTCGACCCACTTCGACTTGATTCATGTATATGGGAGCGCAATCGATGTGGCGATACCCATAGTGAATAGCTTGACGTACGACGTCATAAACCTTTGACGCTTTTATTTTCCATGTTCCCAACCCGAACGCAGGCATCAAACAACCTGTATTTAAGACGATTGCTTTCATCATAAAATCCTTTGCATCATAAAATTCATATTACGATATCGCGAGAATCAGAACGACTCAAGCTATTTCAATCACTTAATCCGGTCGGGCAGATGGTGATACTAATTCAACATTTGAAGTAGGATCATCATCGACGTTATTCCTACTGGAAGTGACATCATTACGAGCGTTGGAGGCCGCCACCTCATCATCAGCTGACCCTGCTATGTGATGACGCCAAAATGAAACTAACGGCAACGACCCCTTAGTATAAGCCAACCCTGCCACGCCAGAAAAACCCATCTGCATCATCAAACCAGCCATGTGTCCAACATGCGGATGCGGCATAAATCGCGCAAGATAAGACAGCAGAAAAAAACCCGCAAACACCATACCAAAACTACTCGCATTTTTGAATAATGATCCTGATCGCTGTGGGAGCACATCAGGCACCACGGGCGGCACTAGAGCACGCCTAGCCTCGCACCGCTCACGATGCTCTTGATCTTGAATCCTATCAATTTTTTGCATTTCATCGGTGATCTGAGTCCCTAGCGTTTGCTGTAATGACATGATTGAGATCAAACGATCCTGTGTACCGTAAAATTGCTGCCAGTCAGTTAGCGTTTCATGACGCGACAACCATGACTGACACAGATACGATAAATCTTTCATCGCATTGAGCCGATTAACATGAAAGGCTTTTGCGTCCTCTTCATTAGAAGGCTGCATAGCGGATAATTCATGCGCTTTTATTTGAATTTGATAACTGTGAGTGACAGGCAAGACACAACACCAAAAGTGATAAAGCCATTTCCCTGTCAGAGGAGCCCGACCAACATGCCAAGCAGCTAAATCCTGACTCTGTGCTCTTTGAGTGAGCACGTGAATCACAGGAGACATTAATTGCCCTGTCTCTGAGCAATCAATAACCGACCCTATCGCACCCTCACCTTCAACTCCCACCCGCTTCAATGCGATAGATGAAAAATTAACAATCCCTGATTCTAACTGATACAATTCAGAAGAAAAGTCGTGAGGCGACGCTTCAAAGGCTGCTTCTAAAAGACCATATTTCTCAATCATCTCATCTGACAATCGATACATCGCACTCAAAGAGCTCACACCCTGCCATAACTGTGAAATGAGTGTAACTTGATCATCCATCACCTCGATCTGACTCTGACCGACCAGGTCACTGATGCGATCATACTCCTCCGCCACTTCATCCTGACCAAACGTATCACCTATTCGTTCAGGAAGATTTAATAATAAACGGCTTTGCAACTGCATGACGACTTTCAAAAAGGCGATCTGAGAGGGCTCACCACAAGCAACCTCTAACGCACACTGCTGTGCACGTTTCCAGTAATCTATCAGCTCTGCATCCTGTTGCTGATGTCGTTTTTGATACGCGTCCTTAACCATTGTGCGAAACAGCTCAGGACGTGCTGCATAATCATTCTTCAGCGTGGCATTTATCCATGAATTTGCAGAAACCGGCAAGAAGTCCATTGGATCCATCTCTTCTGGGCACGTCAAAAACTCATCGGGCAATGCGCGATAGGCCCTATCCAAAAGACTCAAACAATAGGCAGACAACCATTGCATATGCACCTGATCTTTAGGTAGTCCGTTATAAATCCAAGCATCCAGCGAGTCTTTCTCCACCCGCGCCAATTCCATGAAACGCTGGCGAATTGAGGGCTTTAACTCGCCGGTTTCATCAAACAGTGCAATGATACCATCAGCGATACAAGCGTCTAACCACTGCTTGCGATTGGCTTCACTCTGACAAGCACATTCAAATTCATAAATTAAAGACGATGAAGGTAATGGCGTGACATGATCTAACAAACGAGAGTGGGCCCCTAACGCATCAGCATTCCCTGCACTGAACTTTTCCCGTAATGCATTTAAAAATTGAACTGTGTCTTGGTTAATGTATTCTGATATTTGTAACATCACCCCCTCCCAAGAATCATGACTGATTCTGACCTGTCGTTCACTTTAGGATAGGGTATTTTGTGCATTAACTGGGGTAAATCACACGATATAATGCTCTCTTAAGAAAAAAGTGACTATTTAGCGGCATAAACTCAACATCAGCACGCCATTATTCTGATAACTGCTGTGTATCTAGTTGCTGCGCTTGCTCTAATAACTCAGTTAGCGCCGATTGTGTTAAAGCACCGGTCTCCATGCACACCACAACCGTGTTACGCAGAATCATTGTTGCAGGCACAGAGCGTACTTGGAACTCTTCTGCAAGCCCTGACTGTTCTTCAACATCAATCGTTGCAAAAGTAAAATTGGGGAAGTTTTTTTCACAAGCCTCTAAAACTTGCTCGTACGCCTTACAAGGACCACACCACGACGCTGAAAATTCAATTAACAAACAATCTGTGCCATGAACCACCTCATCAAAATTAGACTCCGTTAATACCAACATGCGTTGTCTCCTTTAATGTTGCGTGTGATTCTGCCAATCATACGTCAAGCCAATCACTAGGACAAAGATAATCCAAGCTGAGACATGGCTGACACAATGCGCTGCCTTACCTCATCAATAGAACCTAACCCATCAACAGGTAAGTAAGCCAATGCTGATTGCTCTGCGTCACTGGCTTGACGATAAAAATTCACCAGGGGCGCCGTTTGGTCTGCATACACCTGCAATCGATGCCTGACTGTTACCTCTTGATCATCCTCTCGTTGCATCAAAGGCTCACCTGTAACGTCATCAATATTGGGTTGTTTGGGTGGATTATGCGTGACATGGTAAACACGCCCAGAAGCAGCGTGCATGCGGCGACCTGACATACGCTCAATAATAGGCTCATCGGGTACTTGCATTTCAATCACACAGTCAATCTCAACACCAGCATCCCGCAAGGCTTCTGCTTGCGCTAAAGTACGAGGAAAACCATCCAATAACACACCCGATTGACAGTCTGACTGGCTCAACCGATCTTTCACTAAAGCCACCACAATTTCATCAGACACCAACGATCCACTTTTCATGACGACTGCAATTTCTTGCCCTAAAGGCGTTTGTGCTTTTACCGCTGCACGCAAGATATCACCGGTTGCCACCTGTGGTAATGATAGTTGCTCACTCAATAGTTGCGCCTGAGTCCCCTTCCCTGAACCTGGCGGCCCCAATAAAATAATGCGCATGCAACAACTCCCTTAATGAACCAAAAAAAGACAGGCCATTTAATACCCGATTATTAACAGGGTGTCCAGCTAAAGATTTCACTAAGTCTCGTCTAACGCACCAGCCGAACATCCCCGCCACGCCCAACGATCACATCCACTGGATGATGATACCGCACCGAGGATAACACAAAACGCCCCTGAGACCCCGAAGCAAACCCTTGGGCATCAAACACCACACATTGGCGTGATGAAAAACCACCGCGCCACGTTAATTGAAACCGAGAACTTAAGGGTGCATACGTTTGGTAAATCTTGCGCGTTACACCATCACGCACTTGCCACCCGCTTGACCAATCTGCACCATCATCACGCGCACAGAGCGCGGCAGAACGATGGTGAGCCACGGCATTCAAACGCGTGAAACGAATCACGCCCAAGAGCCGATGCGTTGCCATGCGCCACTCAAAATCCTGTATAACACGGCTCATGGTGGGTGCTGACGCACCAGCCAAGACAGACACTAAGATTAAAACCACACACAATTCCAGCACACTAAAACCCGAGGAAGACTGAACTCGCATCATACTAGCGAAGGCCCCTCAGGTTGTGCCAAGTCTGGCCAAACACACACTACACTCACCATATTACCCTCAACACGAACCACTTCCATCGGATAACCGCCGATACGACACCCCACACCCGGCAGAGGAATCATTTCCAAATAATCCACCACCAAACCACTCATTGTTCTGGCTCCATCAACCGGCAAGCACCAATCCATTTGACGGTTTAGCTCACGCAAGGACATCCGTCCATCAACTAAAACACCGCCATTCTTCTGTACTTTCACTTGCAATGTTTCCTGCTCAGCATTTAACACAAACTCGCCGACAATTTCTTCAATAATATCGCGCAACGTAACCAACCCTACCAAATCACCATATTCATCAACCACCAAACCCACAGAGCGCTGCTGATCTTGAAAGTGAAAAAGTTGACGATTTAATAAAGCACTTTCAGGAATAAAATAAACAGCTTCACAAACTGATAATAAGTCTTTTTCCGTCACCTCTGATTGCGGCAATAATGCCGACACCTTCCTCTGATTTAACATACCCTCTACGTGGTCAATATCACTACGATAAACCACCAAATGCGTATGCGGGCAATCAATGATTTGCTGTTTAATCGTACTCCAATCATCGCCCAAGTCGATACCGTATATGTCACTCCTAGGCACCAAGACATCAGCCACCGTTACACTTTCTAATGCTAAAATTCGCAATAGCATCTGCTGATAGTTAGGTGCGATTTTCCCCGAGGCATCTAAGACAACACTACGCAGCTCTGCTGCCGACATCGGCTCTACTGCGTGGCCTGTCACACGCACCTGAAAACATCGCAATAAAAAGTTGGCCACGCCATTCACTAAAACAACCAAGGGATAAAATATTTTTAATAACGCGGCCAAAATAGCCGATACAGCGAAGGCAACCCTTTGTGGATACAATGCAGCCAGCGTTTTTGGTGCTGTTTCAGCGAAAATCAACAACACCGCTGTTAAGACTAACGACACTAACACCATACTTAAATCAGGCAAATAAGTAATGGCCCAATAGGTCATCACCGCTGACGCTAAAACATTACAGAGCGTATTACCAATTAAAATAATGCCGAGCAATCGATCCGGGCGTTGCAATAAACGACTCACGCGCAAAGCTCTCACATCACCCTCTTTTGCAAGGTGCTTCAAACGATAACGGTTGACGGCCATGACACCTGTCTCTGACCCTGAAAAAAAAGCAGATACCAATACTAAAACCAGTACAACAACTAATAACCCATAAAAACCCACAGCTCTCTCCTCACCTCACGCCGCGTTTCATTGCCTCTATTCTAGCACACTGGTCTTAGCAACCCCATGCAATCATTGCTCTTACGCCAAGACGCGCTATAATGCATCATCATTTTATTGCTACATTACGAGACTCCCCATGTTTAATCATTTGTCAGAACGCCTCAGTCAACCTTTAAATAGTCTACGTGGGAACAAAAAACTCACCAGCAATAACATCAAAGAAACACTACAAGTCGTTCGCAAGGCACTACTCGAAGCCGATGTAGCACTATCCGTTGTTAAACAATTCATCACAGACATTGAAGCTAAAGCACTTGGGGAAACCACTGCCAGCCAAGTGAAAGCGGGCGATGCTTTTGTCAAAATTGTCTCTGACTAACTCACACATTTACTCGGCGATACCCACAGCGAACTGTCACTCAATGCGCAACCGCCTGTCGTCATCCTCATGGCAGGCTTACAAGGCTCAGGTAAAACCACCACTGCTGCTAAACTGGCTAAACACCTGCAAGATAAAGAGAAAAAAAAGGTGATGTTAGCTTCTGCCGATATCTACCGACCCGCAGCTATCGACCAACTTAAAACCCTTTCACAACAAATCAACGCGGAATTTTTCCCTAGCAATCCCAAACAAAACCCTAAAGCCATTGTTAAAGGCGCATTAAAGCAAGCCAAACAACAATTTGCTGATGTTCTGATTATAGACACCGCGGGTAGACTACATATCGATGACACGCTCATGGCTGAGCTAAAAGAAATTAGCAAGCTCAGTCAACCTACCGAAACCCTGCTGGTCGTCGACAGTATGACCGGCCAAGATGCTGCCAACATTGCCAAAACCTTTAATGACACACTGGAACTCACTGGCGTTATCTTGACGAAAGCCGATGGTGATGCTCGTGGTGGTGCCGCCCTCTCCATGCGCATAATCACTGGCAAACCCATTAAATTTCTCGGTGTAAGTGAAAAACTAGATGCCTTAGAAGCCTTCCACCCAGAACGTATGGCCTAACGTATTTTAGGTATGGGCGATATTGTTTCCTTAGTGGAAGAAGCTGAATCTAAGGTTGACAAAAAAGAAGCTGACAAACTGGCTAAAAAACTACAAAAAGGTAAGCGGTTTGACTTTAATGACTTCCTCGCGCAACTCGCACAAATGAAAAAAATGGGCCGCATGCAATCCATGATGGGCAAATTACCCGGCATGGGGAAAATGCCCCAAGCTGCTAAAGACATGATGGATGACAAACTGCTCATCAAAATG
>JABABC010000227.1 GCA_014238445.1 Coxiellaceae bacterium | reverse complement strand
ATAAGTATACTGAGGAACTTCCATCGGTCATCAGTAAAAACAAAGAGCTGATTAGTAAATTAAAACAAGAATCTTTAATTCCTCTCCGTTTCTCCTTCCTTAATTTTTTTGGTGCCCACGAAAAAAAACTGGTGTACAAAAAAAGAAAAGTGGGCTGGCTTACAACCATTAACAATATCATTCAACAAGTACTTAACGCGAATGTGCATAAGGATATAGAGAACAGCCCACTGAAAAACCAACAGCCAGCTGAACGACTAACGGCATGCAACCGGGCGTCCCAGATACTATTAGTCGCCAACCTTGCAAAACAGCTGATTCATAAAATTGCACATGGGAATCCAGTTTGGATCACCAATTCAGATCACTATACCACCGAGCAAGACCGCGGAAAGACAGGTGAGCGAATTACTGCCAGCTTGAGGATTATTTCTTGCATACACAGCTACAGTGCAATGTACTTTAAGAGTCTACTGCCTGGCATCATTGAGGACTTGATTAAAAAAAAAGAGAGTCTTAAGCCTAAAGAAATAATAAAAGCGCTAGAAGATGAAATTGAAGGTTTCAGAGAAATCCTCACTGAGCAGCATACATCGAATAGTATTAATCAAATAATCCTCGATGCTGTATCCAACCCTCAAGAGTCTAGTATCCGCGATGGTGTGGAACTTACATGCTTCAAGATTAAATAGCTCTTGGGCAAATAATGACCTAGGTCAACGCAAGTTACCAACACGTCGTCCATACTAAGTTTATAACCACGGAGGGTTAATTATGGGAGTTAGTAGACCGTTTCAAAATGAACTATTGCAGCAACATACACCCTGCTTATTTGTGAGATCACCTGGCTTAACATTAGAGTCACTGATACACCTTGATCATGAATATAAAAACAAACTGACAGGCATAGAAAAAGACATTAATAACGCTAAACGCGACAACGACCCTGTGACATTAAATCAAATCGCTGTCTATTTTTGCTATCGAGCTAATGAAATCACACTATTTCAAATGCTGTCTAACTCGAGCACATTAAGAGATCTACTGACATCACCACAGTACAATCACTTATGGGAGCAACGCATACAATCACCCACACCATCAGCTCGTGATACTGATGCACTCCCCCTATTTAATCAATGGCAACTGGACTTTTTAAAACGGCACTACGAGCCCTGGGAAAGATCCCCATACGCCAACCATGAAGCAGTGCAACCATTAAAAAATGTGATCCAGCAACTGGAGCCACAACACCATCATAATCAAACGCCACTGGTAATGGCTTGCGCATAAATAATCATTCATACAAGTATTTTTCATCGCCAAGGAGGGTGATCTATGGAACAAGTATTCGAACATTGCATTGAAATGACCGCACGGCACAAACCGTCACTCTTTGAAATAGCCCCAGGCTATACACTCGAGCAACTTCAGTCCATCACCCCTGAAGAATCAAAACAATTGAACAAACTGGAGTCCATATTAACTCAACATCAAACATTACAAAAACACACTGAGCTGAATCAATTTGCGCGATATTGTCAAACGGCCTCTGACCGTATTTTATTTAGAATGATGAGTCATTCATCACCTTTAAAACGCTTCCTTAGTCAACCAGCGTATAACGCTTTATGGGAAAACCGCTTAGAACGGCAAGGGCTTAGCGATCTTATTAACCCAAGCATTTCTGCATTCTCACAGTGGGAAAATGCATTTCTCAAATCACATTATGAACCTTGGCAATCCAGCCCTCACGCCTCACACTCTACGGTCAATTCATTAAAGGTTCGAATGGATGAGACACAAGCCGTCATAGACTCCTTACAACAAGCAGCTGTTTCGTGTGTTAATATCATAATGGCGGCGTGAATTCTGCTGCCTTTTCCTGAAGAGATGTTGGTGCATCTGGCCCTAATAACGGTGCACCAGGTGATTCTGAAAACAATCCGACTGTGTTTTCTGCTACCGCAGCAAGGGGTTCTACAGATTGATTTTCTTGATAAGTTGTTGCGTGTTTCGCTGCCTCTTTCTTATAGGAAGGAATCATCGATAATGGGAAAGCTCCATCAAAAGATAACGAATAAGAGGTTTTTATGTTTCCGTCTTTCATGGATAAAATCGAAGTCGAGCAGCCCTGAAGGATATTTTTACTGTTGTCCTGTGATAACTGCATCTCAAGGTGGTCCAAAGATTGAGGCGAAATGACCTTGAAACCATACCCACCTCCATCTAATGGATTTCCTGGCCGAGCAATATTCTCTAATACAGACCAACACGCTTTAGATGCATCATACGTGATGGATATTTTACGATAACTCTCAAAATTAATAGCCAATGAACCAATAGTGGCTACTGTTACTCGAGTCGATAGATCAGACATCAGTTGGAATAAATTCGCTAAAAATTGGTTTTGCTGTTGGAACTCAGTCTCAGGCAGTCCAATCTGAGGACCAATAGTCGTTAAAAAAACATCCAAAGCTTCCTTAGAATCGCGACCAACATAGTATGGCTGGCTGTCTTTAAGGTTCACAATTTCTGCCTGACACTGGGCCAATTTACTTTTGAACACCGACAAATCAATCTCTGTAAAACCACTCTCACCATTATCTACTCTAATCGTTAATGAGTGGGCAATCTGGTTGAATTCTCGATTAAACAGTTCGGGATTAAATTCACCATGATCAGAGTTGATTTCAGACGCCACCTCAGGAGTATTATTCCATTCATAAAAGGCAACAAGTCCTTGAGCAGACGAATCAAATTGATCTGTTTTATGTTGACTGGAAAGACTACCCATCAATTCTGTATCTTTCACTATCTCCTGTCTGACCTCACCATTTTCCAGTAACAACTTAATCGTCGGATTTAACTTTGAAGATTGATCCTCCTTAAGACAACGCGAATAGCGAGCTAATTCGTTTTTAATATAATCAATAGCAATGTTTTTCATCGGTGGATTTAAAGCACTCACACGCCATGCGCGCATCTTGGGAGAAATAGTTCCAGCGAAGTCATCGCCGGATTTGATAATAGCTAATAAATCACGCACATTGACGGGTTCTTCTGACGCAGGTTCAACTATAAGTATTTTTAAGGCCATACAAGCAGTGGATTCAGCGCCCATCAGTGTAGACAACTCACCTGGTTGACCCTCTAGTAGCTCAGTCAAAACGGCTTTCATGCTGTCAGAAAACATCGGATCATTACACAGTCGACCAATACCAGGTCTATCTTTCTGATCAACTAATGTCTGACAATGGGTTTTGAGAGCTTGTGCTACAACAGTTTCAAATAGAGATGAACCTTTGAGCTCAGAAAGTTTTTTTCTATCATTTCGTTCTATCTTTTCCTGACAATAACGAAGAACCTGCTTGGATATTTTTTGTGATATAGCGTCACTGCCTTTAGGCAGCAAAAGCTTTTCATACAGCCTCTCATCACGTTCAACTTCACGCCGAAAAGCCGCATTAGACGGCTTTTTAAAAAACTCATTACGTAATGCTTCAGGTGTATATCCGTCAGCAGTATCATCAGCTGTGTGTTTTAATCGAGTGATAGCGCTCTCACTCAGAGTAGCTTCTTCTATGCAAGCTTTTTCTTTTGTGTAATTTTTGTTAGCACACATAAAACCCGCAATGACTCCTGGGGAAACAACCCCAACACTCAGAGCTGCTGATTCAACTATTGCCAACGCATTGGACGCCGCTATTGAAGCCAGCCATAACGCTACCGGAGGGCATGCATAGGCTAACACAGTGATCGATGCCACAGCGATCACCCCTACTGCTATAGCGACCACCCAATTATACTGCTGTGGTTTCACTAACTTTTTTGCCTTTAATTGATGCAGCGCTGAAATACGGATATCCGAAGAAATACGATTAGATGGTGGCAATTGAGCACGGAAAAACGCATCTAAGTGTTGCGCTTCTTCCATCCTAGCCGTCGGTGACACACCCACGTGCCATAATTGTTTACCTTTATCATAAGTACATTCAATATGAAGTGACGGAATCGTTCCTGACTGTGGACCTTCTTTTTGAGTTGTAGGTATTAATTGATAAGTATACTTCACGGCTCCACAAGATGACGCGACACCAACACACCGACAATCATAGCTATCTGCCGTTTTCTCAATCATCGCTTGTAATACTTCAGTTGCTTCTATCTGCTTACGTTGATACTGTTTTAAAACCATGTATTGTTTCGCTACAGTAGTAATATCATTAGGCTCAGTATCAAGTTGTGGATAAGAACATAAACAAGGGTCATCTTCACCCATAGTGTAAGTCAGTGCTGGATGTTCCTGACTATAAAAGTCCGAACCATTTAGAGAATAATAGTCTCTACAGAATGTATCAAAAACAGTTGACGTTTCTATCGGCTCATCATTGGCTGTTTTTTTTGCCGACGCCCCTTTTTTTTCACTGTCGACTAATAATTTAATAGCTTCAGACTCGAAAAAATCACTGACTTTGTCACTAACAGCCTTAATAGATGTTAAATCTTCACAGTCACGCATTAACTTGAATAGTTTCCCCTCAAGCTCTTGAAGGCGACTATCATTCTCATGGGATGCGAAGGAAAAAGGGAGTGTCACACCTGACGCTTTTAAATAACGCGTTATCGACACAGAAAGGCCGCTCTCAAACGTTTTTAAAAATACTTTTACGGCTTAAAGACTGTTAGACTCCTGAATACCCTTTTCCAAGCCTATCTTGAGATCTTCACAGGTCCCTGTTGACAACAATCCCACCTGATCGCCTCTGTCATTAGCCAACTGGATAGCCTCTACCAATGCCAAGCGATGAAGTGGGCAGGTTTTAGCTTTATCAATATTGAAGATATGCCGATACATACAACAAGCTCCCACTTATTTTCATACGATCTAAAACTGGTACTATGACCAGTGTTATTATACGCCGCAGGAATTAAGGAAATATTAAATTTAAAAATAACAACGCATCGACTAAATTGGCATTTAAATCAATAGGTTAGATGACCAGCTTTGCCCAAATTTTTTTCTTACAGTAAGATCCAAGAACACCAAGCCACCCCAGCCATAAGACACCGCTCCCTTGAGCACGCGCCCACATCTAGGCTATACTCCCCGCTTTATCAACGACAGGAGGACGTTATGTCTACAACAGCCCGTTTATGCGCCGCAGTCATTGCTAGCTTATTCACTCTGACAATAGTGGGATGCAATACCATTTCTGGTATTGGCCAAGATGTTTCTGCAGGCGGAAAAGCCTTAACACACAGTGCCGATAAGACTCAAACTGATTTAGACACTAGCAATAAATCATAATACCCATCAACCTGCCCTCATCACACTAAAGCCATGATGCTCATAGTGTTGTGAGGGCTTATTCTGATAATTCAAAATCTATTTTTCGCACATCCATATCCACACGTGCCACCATCACACGTATGTTATCGCCTAACCGATATGACGCATTAGAGTGGCGGCCCACTAAGAGATGATGCAACGTATCATGATGGTAATAGTCACTCTTCAGTGCTGAAACATGCACCAAGCCTTGCACATAGATGCCCTTCAGCTCAACAAATAATCCAAAGCCTGTCACATCTGCAATCACACCCTCAAAGGTTTGCCCGACTTTATCTTGCATAAAATCACATTTCAACCAGTCCGTTGCATCACGTGTTGCGCGATCAGCGCGACGCTCTGTCATCGAGCAGTGCTGACCCAACTGAGTCATGAGTGCAATCTCTTCTTCTGTGGTCACCGTTTTTTGATGTGACATAATGCGTTTAATCGCACGATGCACCAATAAATCAGGGTATCTTCGAATAGGTGAGGTAAAATGTGTATAGCCATCAAATGCCAAGCCAAAGTGCCCATGGTTATCCGGCAAATACACCGCTTGAGGCAACGAACGCAACATGACGGTTTGTAAAATATGCGCATCGTCTCGCTGAGCAATGGACTTTAATAACTGCGTGTAATCCAAGGGTGTTGGAGAAGCCTTCCCCCCAAGCCTCAAACCAAACGCCTTTAAAAATTCTCGCAATGTCTGGATACGATCATCATCAGGGGTTTCATGCACACGATATAACGAAGGCACTTTTTTCACTTCAATATAACGAGCCGCACACACATTAGCGAGCAACATCGCTTCTTCAATCATTTTATGCGCATCATTTCTCACCACAGGTCGAATACTATCAATTTTACCCTCATCACCAAACACAATGCGTGTTTCTGTGGTTTCAAATTCAATCGATCCACGTGCTTGACGTTGCACAATCAGCTGCTGATAAAGGCTATAGAAATCCAATAATCCAGGCAGCAATGGATGCGCATCAACCGCTTTAGGTGCCGCGATTAACGCTGCGACTTGATGGTAAGTAAAACGTTCATGGGAGTGTATAATGGCATCATGAAAGGAATAATGCTGTAAATTACCCTGCTCATCCAATGTCATATGACAGACAACCGTTAAGCGATCTTCTCTGGGCTTTAACGAACACAAGCCATTAGAAAGCACTTCGGGCAACATAGGAATGACACGGGACGGAAAATACACTGAATTACCACGATGCAAACCCTCTTGATCCAGTGCCATACCGGGCTGGACATAGTGTGAGACATCCGCAATGGCGACATACAACTCCCAACCATGCTCTTTACGTTGGCAAAAAACAGCATCATCAAAGTCACGAGCATCTTCCCCGTCAATCGTATAAAACGGCAGCTCACGTAAATCCAATCGATCGGCGCGCTCAGCATCACTCAGTGATAACGACAACCCTTGTGCCTCTTGCAATGCTTCTTCTGGCCACTCGAACGGGATACTGTGAGAACGCAATGCTAAATCCACTTCCATGCCGGAGGTGAGCTGATCACCTAACACCTCAATAACACGCCCCACAGCTTGGTGGCGTTTTGTGGGTTGCTGAACAACCTCAATCACGACATAGTGCCCATTTTTAGCACCCCCTTGACCATCTGGAAGAATCAAGATGTCTTGACTGATGGTTTTATTATCGGCATTCACAAATAATAAGCCATCCTCTTGATAAAACTTACCGACTAGACTGTGTGTATTACGCTCTAAAATATCAACAATACGACCTTCACGTTTACGTCGACCGCTCGATTGTAAGACGGATACGAGCACACGATCATCCGTAAACACTTGTTGCATTTGTCGCTCCGATAAAAATAAATCAGGAGAACTATCATCGGGTATCAAAAAACCAAACCCATCACGATGACCTAGCACACGACCAGCCACCACATCCAGCTGACTGGTTAACGCGTACGTGTTTCGCCGGGTTCGCATCAGCTGGCCATCGCGCTCCATCGCTTTTAAACGGCGACGTAAACCTTCGAGCTCTTCTTCCGTGCGCAAACGAAAGTGCGCTGCCAGATCATCGAGTGTCGAAGGGCAGCCTAGGCCCTCGAGAGTTTGCGCAATAAATTCACGACTCGCAACGGGGTTATCGTATTTCTCTGCCTCGCGTTTGCGGTGAGGGTCTTTACGAGCCCGTCGAGACGGTTTGTTTCGTTGAGGCGTTTTATCTTTTTTTGGCAACCTACTATTCCTATTTCTGATTAAGCTCGTCGTTGAAGTGTTATCTTTATATTATGGACGTAAATTTCGCTAAATGCATGATTTATTTAAAATAAACAATTTTTTTTTCTAAAACACGGCGTGCAATGACGGAAAAACTTCAAGCAACCGATGAATAAGCATATAAAACAAATAATATATACTTCTTAACTATATGATATATTGTTGTATTAGTGGAACTTTACACTAAAACACATGCACTAACACCCCTCAAACGAGGAAAAATCTTCCCATAAAAAACTCGCGTTTCAGAGATCATTGATTTAGACTGCAACGCTTTAAATAGCCAACATCAATACCCCAGCTTTCTGGGAAAACAGCATGCTACGCAAAACACGCACTCACAAACGACTCACTATCCTACTGCAAGCACTGGCCTTCACCCTGGGTGGGTGTCTTCCACTGTACGGGATAAGCGACTCGTCGCCCAGCGAAGAGACATCGACCTCTTCTTTCTGGAAAACCTTAGCAGGCAAACCCGTCGACAAACAACTCTATGCCGGTATGTGGACCTATCACACCAGCGCAGCCAGTCGTGATAAAGATAATGCCACCAACGATACCCTATCCTATACCCGCAAAGGGTATTTTGCCGGTGTCTTTAAAAATTCTTACTACAACTGGTCTTTTGCGGCAGGATGGCAACGTGACGTGTATGACAAACCCTTTGCCTCAGACACACAGCAATTTAAAGTAGGCTACCGTGCTGGCTTAATGACCGGTTATGACGATCGACTCTGCTCTTACTGTGGCGACGCCCCTATCCTTCCGTTTATTATTCCCTATATTGATTGGCAATATCATAATTTTGGTTTGGAATCCCAATACGCTGTTATTCTCGTCACCATTGGCTTTTATTACCACTTTAACTAACCTGCTTAATCGATAAGAGACACATGCAATGACCACACACACAGACGTCATTATTATAGGTGCAGGCGCAGCGGGGCTTATGTGTGCGATTGAAGCGGGCAAACGTGGTCGTTCTGTTTTAGTGCTTGACCATGCCAATAAAGCGGGGAAAAAAATACTCATGTCCGGCGGCGGTAGTTGCAACTTCACCAACTTGACGGTCACACCTGAGCAGTTCATTTCACACAACCCACACTTTTGTCGATCCGCATTGAGTCGCTACACACCAAACGACTTTATCACTCTCGTCAAAAAATATGGCATCCCCTTTCATGAAAAAACACGCGGGCAATTATTTTGTGACAGAAGCTCAAAAGACATCTGCCACATGCTATTAAGTGAATGCGAACAAGCTCATGTCCAGTTACAACTCAAAACCACAGTCGATCATATTCAAAAACATCAACACCAGGGGTTTATTATCCATACCCATCAAGGGAAACATCAATGTGACTCACTGGTGATTGCTACTGGCGGCTTATCCATTCCCAGCATGGGATCAAGTCCCTTTGGCTATCAGATTGCAAAACAATTCAACATTCCAGTGTGGCCAACTCGTGCGGGACTAGTTCCTTTCACACTACATGAAAAAGATAAAAACCAACTGGCTGAACTTTCAGGGATCTCGGTTGATTCTAAAATCCGTTGTGGAGAACACAGTTTCCATGAAAATCTATTATTTACGCACAGAGGGTTAAGCGGCCCTGCAGCGCTTCAAATCTCATCGTACTGGGAGCCAGGAAAGACACTGAATATCACACTTCAGCCTTCACACAACCTCCGCGATAAACTCCTCGCAGACAAACAGAACAACCCACAATGGACATTAAAAAAGTCACTTACTGACTTGTTTCCTAATAAGTTGCTAACAACTTGGATCCCTCAACCATCATTGAAGAAAACCCT
>JABABC010000225.1 GCA_014238445.1 Coxiellaceae bacterium | reverse complement strand
GCGCAACGACCCACAATCGATAGCAGCACAGTGCCACGTCAACGTGCTCTGCAACAACCTGTCTTCCTCTTTCGGTAATGCTCACATAACAATGCCTTTCACGTGCCCCAACATAAACTCAGGTAATACTGTTAAGCCTCCACGCCTAACAATGAGCACATTAGAATCACAAAAAAAGCGATCTCTCTCGCCCAACAGGCTGGATATCATGAAGGTCAAATAAATAGCCTGTAAACACACCACCAATAAAAATACGGCAGCAGGTACCACACCAGGCATACGCGATACTTAACCAATGATATTAGACTGAACGCACTGAGGATTAGCTAACTGTATGCATGAAAGTTTCCGATGCATCATGACCCTTATAACATTATAAAAAAAGAGGATAGAATGATGTTTATCGATTCAGGGTATTCCCTGAAAACGAAGAAAACTACCAAAAATTGCGGCATAAAATTGCCAATTATTTTGTGGCGGAGGATGGCCAGGTGACCGCGACCCATTCGAACTACTGCCGTCACACATTGCACAAGCTATCATCGACAGTCGATCTTATAGTGATACCAGACGAGGGATGCCAGAAATAACGATGGATGTGGCGTGTGATTTATTATTACCTAAAGCACTATAATGTAATAGTAATTATCGACTTAACACCGCCCCAACAAATGAGTCAGTGACTAATGATTATCCCTCGCTCATAGACTGCGATCGAGTATGCTTCTTTAAAAACACCAATAACAAGGATACAGCAGCAGGCGTCACACCCGGCATCCGTGATGCTTGACCAATCGTATCAGGCTGAACTCGCTCCAGTGCCTGACGCACCTCAATTGATAATCCTGTCACAACATCATAATCAAAGTCGGCAGGTATTACTGTGGATTCCATCTGTCGCATACGCTCAATGTCCGCCTGTTGACGCTTAATATACCCAGCATACTTTACCTGTATCTCAACTTGCTGCTCGACACTCACTAGCGCAATGTCATTCTTAAAAGCATCTAACTGACAAAGAGACTGCATCGACACTTCGGGTCGTTTCAGCAAATCCAACCCATTATATTCACGCTCCAAAGACACACCAAAACGTTGCTGAAATTGCTTAGCGCTCAGTGAATCTGGTTGAACCCAGGTGCTTTCCAACTGTGACATAGCAGCCTTAATCGCCGCTACCTTTTGACAAAATTGGCCCCATTCTACAGTAGGCAAGCACCCCAGCCGGTGCGCAATCGGCGACAATCGACTGTCTGCATTATCTTCACGTAACAACAAACGGCATTCGGCACGCGACGTAAACATCCGATAAGGCTCTTGCGTGCCTTGCGTCACCAAATCATCAACTAATACACCTAAATAAGCTTCATCTCGACGTGGGTACCAAGCATCTTCACGACGAACCTGTAACACGGCATTAATACCAGCCAACAACCCTTGTGCTGCAGCCTCTTCATAGCCTGTTGTTCCATTAATTTGACCGGCAAAAAAGAGCCCCTCTATGCACTGGGTTTCTAAGGTGTGCTTTAAATCACGCGGATCAAAGAAATCATACTCAATCGCATACCCAGGGCGAGTGATATGACACTGCTCTAAACCGACAATGGTCTGCAACATGGTTTCTTGCGCTGAAAATGGCAAACTGGTTGAAATGCCATTGGGATACACCTCATAGGTATCCAAACCCTCAGGCTCCAAGAAAATCTGATGTGCTGAGCGCTCAGCAAATCGCACCACTTTATCTTCAATCGACGGGCAATATCGAGGGCCAACGCCTTCAATTTTTCCGGAATACATGGCTGATTGATGCAATGACTGACGAACTACCTCATGCGTGGATTCATTCGTATGCGTGATATAACAAGAGACCTGCCTGGGATGATCAGCCACAGTCCCCCAATAAGACATCACCGGCAAGGGCGAATCACCCGGTTGTTCTTGCAGTTTTGAATAATCAATCGTTCGACTATCAATTCGAGGCGGTGTTCCCGTTTTTAACCGAGCCACTCGAAAAGGCAATTGACGTAAACGCTCTGCTAAAGCAATAGAAGGAGCATCACCCATTCTTCCACCAGACTGGTGCTCTTGACCGACATGAATACGACCACCCAGAAAAGTACCCACTGTTAACACAACTGTTTCTGCCCTGAATGACAACCCCATTTGCGTGACAATACCACGCACCCGGCCCTGCTCAATGATCAAGTCATCCACCGCTTGCTGAAATAATTGAAGATTGGGCTGTTGCTCTAGTGCTTTACGCACATACGCCTTGTATAGAGCGCGATCAGCCTGAGCACGCGTCGCACGAACCGCCGCCCCCTTGCGAGCATTTAACACACGAAACTGAATTCCCGCATGATCCGCAGCACGCGCCATGACACCACCCATGGCATCAATTTCTTTCACCAAGTGACTTTTACCAATACCACCAATAGCCGGATTACAGGACATTTGCCCTAAGGTTTCAATATTGTGCGTTATCAACAATGTACGCGCGCCCATACGAGCAGATACTAAGGCCGCCTCAGTACCGGCATGACCACCCCCAACTACTATGACATCCCACGAAGAAACCTGCTGGCCCACACTTCACCCCCAAGGTTGATAAAAAAAAGAACAGCGATTCTAGCACGCCTATTTCAAGAAAAACAAGACAAGATACTGGCTACCAGACATGCCACCAAGGCCGCTTTGGCAATGTGGATGCACAGCTCACAAGCGCTCTATGATACACCCCTTGTTGCACACCCACCTTGTGCGCCACGCCTAATAACCAAGGGTTGTTCTTGTATCGCCCTGATCGATAACCCCCAGGCCCTAAATAATATGCCATATATAAAGAAGCAGCATCGGATTTCGGTATCTTTAACTGATGATGAAGCCGATCAACATACCAACCCACAAAATCAACAGCATTGGAAAAACTACTGCGTCTTGCACTGCGTTGATGCGTACTCTTCAAATATTCCTGCCACGTCCCATCAACAGCTTGCGCATACCCTTCCGCCGTTGTTGGGCGCATCCAAGGAATAAACCCTAATAAACGACCTGGGCGTGGCTTAACGGCAGCACGAAAATGCGACTCACGGTGAATAATAGCCATCTGAACACTGATAGGGACCCCCCACTTTTCCTGAGCCTTTTCCGCAGACCAATACCAGGAAGGGTGCTCTTTAAACATAGCGCATAAATCATTTTGGTGAATCGGCGCCCTCAAGGAGGTGATCGAATACCAAGCAATTAAGACGAGCGGCAAAGCAACAATTAACCCTTTCAAGAGCAAAGCATGCCGCGTCATACCACTTCGTCCCTGCATGCAAACCCCTCAGTTAAGCGGTAACATCGGCAGATCGATCAGAAAAACTACGACAATGCGTTTCCTTTAAGAAACAGGTGACCAACAAAGAGAGTAGAAAAGCAATTGGCATCATCATGAAAGCATGATGAAAATCAGATAGACTATACCAAGGTACACCATCAACCATCTTATGCCCCCAATGCTGATTCAACAGATACGTAAACCAAGGAATCAAGAAACCACCTGACATAATCAAGAAAGAAGCCACGGCATTCGCTGAGCCTGTTAATTGCTCAGAATTACTTTCCGCGACCAATGGATAAGCTATAGTTTGCGAACTAATAAAAAATCCTAATAAAAAGAACATAATCAACTGTGCTACAAAGCTCGCCTCTGGCACACTCATCATAATAATAATGACAATCAATGACAGCACAGCTCCCACCACCATTGGGAACTTGCGCCTTTGTATCTTATCTGACCACCAGCCAAATAAAGGACACCCAATAATCAACCCAATAAACAACCCTTCGCTCACTAAAGAAGCACTGCGTAAGCTCAAATGAGACACTTCTTGCAAATACATATCTGCCGATGACGCACCCAACAGGAAAACCGGCAAATTAATTAATGAGGCATAT
>JABABC010000224.1 GCA_014238445.1 Coxiellaceae bacterium | reverse complement strand
GTAGTTTTTTCATCTAACGATCCCTGCCCTGGTCTTTTTCATGCGCTTTTTGAAGTGTTTTCAGGTGATCATGCGCTGCAGATAATTGCTTTTTAATGCTCTCCATGAGCCTTGGATTAGCAACCACTTTAGCAATGAATGATCGATACTCACGGCCTAATCGTTGCTTGCTGGCAGAGCTGGCTTTGTCTAATCGCTCATCAATCATTCGTAACTGTTCTAGATGGCGATGATTGGCTGGTGATTGACCCCAAGGGATTTATTGGTGACCCTGTGTTCGAGGTTTGTGCCTTTATTCACAACCCCATTCCTGAATTATTAGATCAAGAAAATTCAATTGAAATTATCAATCAGCGAATACAATATTGTGCTAAAAATCTTGGATACTCTATACAAAGAATACAAGATTGGCTTTATGTTAAATCTGTTTTATGCTGGGCATGGTGCTTGGATGACAATATTGATCCCAGCCACTTTAAGCAGTTTGTGATGCTGCTGGGCCGAGGAGATTATCATTATGAATGACCACTCACCAGATAATGAAAGTCAGCATAAAGAAATTATTCAGTGGGCTCGCGAATGCCTTACGTCACTTGGTTTTACGCTAAAAAACAACTTGCCAGAAAATGTTATACGCGCGCCGTGGTCGTATATAGTTCGTTTCGAAACCTCTGCTGGCTATATTTATATGAAGCATACGCCAGAGTTGATTTCATTAGAGGCTGATATTATTAATATTTTGCATGATAAGTTCAATATTCGTGTCCCGAAAATTATCGCCCACAATGCGAAATTAAATTGTTTTTTGATGGAAGATGCGGGCAGGTCATTGCGAGAGATTTTAAAACAAAAATTCGATACGGAATTATTTTGCAAGGCTATAAATAATTTTACCTCGATGCAGTTAGCTGTTATGGGTAATGTAAGTGCTTTTATTGATATTGGGGTGCCTGATTGGCGGTTAGATAAATTACCTGATTTATATATGCAATTGCTTAAGCAAAAAGAGATTTTACTAGCTGACGGCTTAACGGAAAAAGAAATCAGCCAATTAGAATCACTACTGCCAACTGTGCCTGCCTTATGCCAAAAACTAGGCGATTTTAAAATAAAACAAAGCATTGTGCAGCCTGATTTTAATGACAACAACACACTTATAGCCAACAAATCACAAGATATCACAATCATTGACTTAGGTGAAATCGCGATTTCACATCCATTTTTCTCACTACTAAACTGTCTGCATGTGGCAAAAAAACACCATGCACTAACAGATCAAGATGATGCTTATCTTAAGCTTGTGGATGCTTGTCTTGAAAATTATTTGATTTTTGGCTCTAAGCAATATTTACTAGAGGCTTTAAAGACTGCTGGTATATTATATTTTATTTACAGTGCGCTAGGCTCTTATCAGCTTAAGCTAGCATGTGACAAATCAGGATTTGGGCCCTCATTCCAAAGGCATGGCAGGCCCAGCCCCCCATTAAAAGAATTCATTACTGCATGCAAACAATGAAAACCTTACTTACATCACTAATCGCAGCATAACAGACAGCGCTACAAGAGTAGATTACCAAAAGAAGAGAAGAAAAAGGTACTAGAGAAATAGCCGCGATAACAGGAGCGTCTTCGACCCCAGCAATCCACCACAGTTCGTCATCATAGCAAGGCACAAACATGAGCCACAGCGCCGCTGTATAAAATAATTTTATTTACAAGCCTTAAGTCCAATCATAGGTGTCGTCAGCAATGCAGGGGTAACAAAAGAAGAGTGACCTATCGCCAGGGATGGCAGGCTATGATATCGAACAATGATTTGTCGTCTATGAATACAATGAAAAAGAACACAAGCAGTTTGTCAAAGATTGGTTTGAGGGCTTCTCGGGTGCTGTGCACTCTGATGCGGACTCATTCTTTGGTGATTTGTATGCGCAAACGAATGTAGAACCATTGCTATGCGGCATCACCAATAAAGCCTTCCAAACCATCGATCACCCCGCCGCCGTCTGGGATGAAATCGCGGCCTTTATGATCGTCATGATCACCACCCCCCCTACCGCACTAAATATCACACTCGGCTTTCTCTTGTTTCGCTTTTTCGATATTGTTAAACCGGGCCCCGTTGGCTGGGCCGATCGCAACGTACACGGTGGCTTGGGCGTTATGCTCGATGACATCATTGCAGCGCTGTGCTCCTGGGTCATACTCAAACTGATTATTGTGTTCCTCTAAATATTCAAAAGGATTGACCCCTCATGACAAAAATCACACTATCAACCCTCATCAAAATAATCCTGCGGGCCATCATCATCGGCTGCCTGGCGACGATGTTCATGGATTTATGGACACTGCTAATTTATAGCCTCACTGGACACCCCGTGTCTTACGCTCTCATCGGGCACATTGTCAGTTACTTATATCAAGGGGATGTCCATTTCCTAGCACCCGACACCATGACCGTGGCAGACAATGCCATTGGGTGGACAACACACTACAGCATCGGGTGCACCTACGCACTCCTATACGAAATCACCGTACTGCACGGCTTACAACGTCGCTCTCAATGGCTTCATGCTTTACTCTTCGCTTGGATATTAATGGTCTTCCCATTCTGCGTTCTGTCGCCTATTCTCGGTAAAGGCTTTTTCTATTTTAAAACACAACACCCACTACAAGATAGCCTGTTTACCTTCAGCTGTCACAGCGCCTTCGGAACCGGTTTGTGGCTAGCGGCGCTCATCTCTGAAGGAATAAAAAAAACACACGTTTACCTGCGCTGGGCGCTATATAGCGCCATCACCCTACTCTTAGCCATCGGAATGAGCATGACAGTCTATGAGCTGATGAAATGACAGTAGAGGGTCATTAAAAAAATTCGAGCGAAGTGTATTTTTGTGCTTCTTACCAGCGATACAATCAATCCTTGCAAATACCCCTCTATTGAGATTACTGAAAAAAGAGTCGTATCTTTCAATATGAAATGAGAACAACTGACCCTATTCTCTAACTACATGAATACTCATATTTAATCCGACACCATTTAGTCGACTGTCGTCACTCTAACGATGACTGCCCTTCTTTCTACTCATCCTAACGGCGGTAATAACTTCGACGCTCGGCTCGATCATTAAATGAAGAGATAATCATATTAGTTAATTTTTTCTTAAAATTCAGATAATTTATTTCCCTTTTTTGCCTGATTGAAAACAAATATAAATTGATCAGCAATGGACTTAAGCTTATCTTTTGCAGTTTCTTTTGTATGATATTTCTCAAGATGAATGGGGACAGCAGTGCTTTTAGGGCCGACTTTTTCCCCTTTGTACAACGTGAGCGTTGGTGTCTAATTATTAAAGAGCGTAAGCTATTGATCTTTCGCAATGTGAAATATGACGCTTACAATTTATCAATGAAGACTTTCTTTTTTATCATGTTTGATTTCATCAAGGTTGAAAATTGATAGGATTCAGTTTTTTTCTTCTAGCTTCTTTAGGAAGCAGTAGGTATTCGGCCCACTGATAGAAGTAACCTCTCTCCAGCCCTTCACAGCCTTTTTCATCGTCGGGTTGTGTTCGTGAAGAAAGAAGTCGTGAATGAATTGGTTGTATTCGAACTGTTGAGGAATGACTTTTTTCTGCGTATTGTTTCTTTTATTTTTCAGGCAACCTTGGATTAGATCACCGTAAGTTAATCCAGTTGTAATATTATTTTTATCTCTAAATTGTCGTAGATAAGCATTAAATCTAAACGATTTCCCTATATGACGTATAAAAAAATCTCGAGTGAGTGCATCATTTCTGTAATGCTTTACTAGTGTTGTTACTTTTAGTTCAACATCACTGTCTCTTCTGTTTTTTTGGATTGTTTTTATTGTAGAGGTTTTCTGACCCGTATCAAAAAAAAATTTAAGTCTTGTCACTAATTCTTGTTTAAGACCTTGAGTGCTTAAACTATGGCTTTTGCAGGCGTGTATCAATTCAGTCTTCAGCCAGTAGTAACCCTCTAAATCTGTCAACGTTTCTATACGATTAGGCTTTTTTTTTAATTCCATGGTTCTCCTTCTTGAGCTTAATGATTGCAGGTGCTTTTGTGGTAACTTGATAATATTATCGTTATTCATCAAGAAAATCCGTGAGCGTCATAGTTTAAATTGTTAATCTGCGTGATGAACTACATATTTTAAGGAACAATTGCAAGAATTTTACACTGCCTGAATTAAGCCCTCTAATTGTGACACTTAAATGAAACCCCGTATGGCCTCACTCAATAAAGACTTTCACTTTTCAGGTGTCCAACGTCTCCTTTCCTTAATGAAATATTAAATATTGAATATAATTTGAACTAAATATATTGCTTCTCAAAGCGAGGTGGTGGTGTACAGGGTAGAAGTGTCTGCTCATAAATTGAGTATTTGAATATCGGTGGAAAATCAATATACTACCCTGCGTATCAGCACTGAAAAATCAACATCAACTCATCCAAGGACATCATTATGAGAGGCATTCCCGCTCAACGTGCTCGGGTATTTAATCAACCGACTGGTCGCCTAAAAATTATTTGGTCTGTATTAGTGGAATACCCCGAGTTAGTCAATGCTTTAGTCGAACTTGAGGAATTTGATGCTATTGGTCGTCTAAAGACGAAAAAAGAGCAAGCATCCGCATTAGAGGCAACTTACTCGACCGTTCAGGAGGCGCGCAAACCTGTCATTCATGCAGCACTAGAAAACACCTTTATTGTTAAAGCCTATGAATTAGAGGCCGCTCAGTGGCTAGCAAAAAATCAGAGCCGTGAGACGGACAGCCATTCACTGGTTGCTGCTTTCTTTATTCTTACAGCAAAAGCCTCAAATGACGGTGACACCCTAAAATATAAGGCTTATTTCAAAATAGCCTCCCTGCTCTCTCCTTATAAAGAGCATAATGCTGCTGAACCATCCGTTATCGCTATGACTGTTGCTAATCTTATTTATAAGGGTGGCGAGAAAAATGGTAAGGTTTTTTTATCAACTAGTGATGCCTTCCAGCAGTTATTTAAAGGCAGTATGATCAATTATCATAAAATAAAAACAGTTCGAGATCGCTTCTTCGAGTCACTCTGTCGGACAGTTCCAACGAATAACGCAGAATCACCGTCGACGCTCCCTACCCCTACTCAATAGCAGACTGATTCATGCCACCTGCCCTATAGTATTTCGTAAGCGTAGCTTAAAGGTAAAGTGCAAAGCAATTAACGCCACAAAGCAGGTGACTGATAATAATTCAGTAATACCCACCACCCCTTGTTGATGCACCAACCAAGTTGCTAATAATGGTGCAATGCCGCCGAATAGCCCCGCACCTACGTTATAACTAAAGCTAAAACCCCGCAGTCGAATCGATTTGGGAAAGAATTGCGGGTAAATAACAAACACAGCAGCAATAAATGCTGAATTGAGTATGACCATTAGCACAATAAGCACTGCTAGCATGTTAGTAGAAAAAGAGGCGATAGGAATAAATAACCATGATGCCAGACAGATCAGACCCACTGAGATTTGAATAAACTGTTTCTCTCCCCAGCGATCAACTAATAAGGCACAACAAACAACAGATAAACAAGAAAAAGTAATCGCGATACCGTTAATGGCCAATGCATGCTCAGTAGTGATATGAGCCTGTGTCACCAAAAAGCTCATCATATAGACGAATAATGTGAAATAAAAAATACCGCCACACGATGCCAGTAAGGTCGCCAACAAAAAGTTCCATCGGTACTTCACCATGACATGAAAAAATGAACTGGCTTCTGCACTGTGGGTGGCATCATGAGCTTCCTGGATGCAGTCGCGTCCCCAGTGTTGCCGTAGAATCGCATACACTACCACAATGATTGGGCTGATTAAAAAAGGGATTCGCCAGGCGCTTAATGTCCCGCATCTTTCAGCAACATGAAAGCTGATTAATGACACCACAATCGCTAACCCATACCCGCCCATGGATGCCACATGATTAAAACTGCATTGCAATGCACGATGCCGGCGATGAGCTGATTCGTAAGATAATACAACAGCCCCCGAATACTGGCCACCTGCGCATAACCCTTGACAGAAACGCAATACAATCAGCAGCGCCGGTGCGACAATACCAATATCCTGATACGACGGAATGACACCAATTAAGGTCGTAGGTATCACCATTAAATAGATTGATGTACGCAAACACTTTTCTCGACTATCCAGGTCGCCTATCCGACCCAATAAATACCCACCCAGTGGACGAGCTAACAGGCCAATAAAAAAAGTCAAAAAAGTTGCCATGAGACTATTGACTGAGTCACTAGAAGGAAAAAAGGTGCGCGACAAGGTAACGGAAAAATAACCAAACAAGCTAAAGTCATACCACTCCACAATATTGCCAAAAGCAATTAACAGAATTGATTGAATTCGCTTTGATACCATCGCATGCCCTGCATTAAAAAATAATCATTACAAAGGTGGCTGACTATACCACATGATCCCCGAGATAGCTGAATGCTGGCTCAATCACACAGTCAAATCACCACCCTATTCGCATGGTTGATGTGTTATTAGCTTACGTAAATAAACATGGGCATCAATAAGACCAGCGTCACTAACCCCATTTTTTTAAAAAAACCTTAATATTTAAATGTCATGATAACAAATCAATAAATAGCTTATAATCAGATGGTTATAGATTAAATGTTATAAATCACCTCGATTATTGTGATATTTGTTAATATTTCCTTAATATTTAATGGTTACACTGTGTCTCAGATTTAACCTTTTTCGTATAACCCACTGAGATAGGATGCTCCGGGTATTGGAGTGCTCATAATGCCCAGTTCGAAACTCACCCCCACCACCAGTACAGATAATGTCAGTTATTCTAATACGGACTTCGCAAATCAAGCTATGGATTACGCCTATTACTTCGGTGCCTTCGTAGTTGTCAGCAGCTCTATCGCCCTCCAGGTCAACGCCAATCACATCTTCAACCAAGTTTCAAAGCTAGCGGAGTATGTTTGGAATCTTTTTGATGGAATTTTCGGAGGAGTGATTGCTCAGGAAGGAATTATTTCACTGGAAAAACCACAACCAGTATCCACTTTAGCCATAGTGGTTGAAAGTGTGGGGTCAATACAGCTCATCGTATTAACCTGCTTAGAATGGGCTAGCATCCTACCCAACCCTGTGTCATCTGCTGCATTTGCTATAGCCATGGGAGCGACAGCTTATTATGAACAGGCGCTAGCAGACAAGGATCGCAAAGACGCTTCTGCTCTTTTAGCTGGTTGTTCAGGCAACATAGAAAACAAGCAGCAATATGAGTTTTTAATCCAGTCTTCGCTTGAGCATAAGCAATCCAGTGAAGCCTATGGTTATTGCTTTGTGGCTATGGCCTTAGTGGCTGCTGCTGCGGCATCGACAGCAAGCGCTGGCATTTTGCCAGGGGTGTATGTGGGACTCATTTGTTGCAGTGTAGCCTTCTCCGCTGTAACGCGATACCAAGCTGCATCAAAATTCAAACATCTAGATAACCCCAAACAAGCTGTTGCGCTAGAACGTTTAGAGGCGATTGAGTCACGCGATAATCCGCGTAGTTTTCTATCTAGTGTTTTATCATGCGGATGGGGGGAGACTCATAATAAAAGTAATGAGTATCATGAAATGAAAGAAATAATTACTAAAAATTATGATAATCAATGGGACTTCATTCAACAAACACTTAACGAGTGCGAAGAAGGTAAAACGCTGTCCGATGTTATAACTAATAAGGATTATTCAGTCGATGATGGTCATCTTTCTGACATCATAGGTATCACTGAAGGTTCCTCGAGATCGCTAGCATGAAGAGTGTTATTGGGTTCTTCAGGTTCATTATCAATAACTACTTCACG
>JABABC010000222.1 GCA_014238445.1 Coxiellaceae bacterium | reverse complement strand
GTCAAACGCTGTGTTTGAGCTAAACGGCTATAACGTATAAATGACTGGGGGCAAAAGTACAAGCTAGCCAGAAAACCAACAAACCCCAAGGAAATGAGCAGATTTAATTGAAATGCAATACTAAAAAGATAGTGAATCAAACCAACACCGAACATCAAATACACAAACATGGATAACATTTGTAAAAAATTATTCGTAGCCAGGACTTTTCCTAACGCAGCAGGTTTTGCATGGAATTGAATAAGAGCATTTAATGGTACGATCAACATACCCGCAAAAACACCATACAATAGCATCATCATGACAATAAGCGGCTGATTATGTAAGTGTGATAGAAAAATCAGACCAAAACACATCGCTAACGTTGCCAACGGAATAGTCGCCACTTCAATAAAACCGCGTGAAATTTTCCCTGCCAACATAGCGCCAACCAAGACACCAAGTCCAGCAATACCGATTGAACTTAAGGCAAAGTTAGCACTAGCGCCCACTGACTCTTTCAAATAGCCACCATAAATCGCCAATAACTCCTGGTTAACGGCATAAAATAGCGATAAACCAAGCATGCAAATAAAAATGGCTTTCTTATGAAAAGCACTACTTAAGTACGAACGTAAATACTGACCTGTGATATATGATGACAGCAAGTACCTTGAATTAGGATCAGCGGCAGGCGTGCGTGTTAAATGGAAGGTCATTAAAAATTCAGCGCTCGCTAAAGCAATTAAAACAAAACCAATGGGCGCAAAACCAATGATAAAATGTGATGCTGTTGTGATAGAAGCTAAACGATGTGCTACTAACGCATTAGCTGAAAAAGTAAATACGGCTTGACTGACTACAATAGCAATGATAACAGCTGCTTGTACCATCCCATTCAAGCGAGCGATATTAGAAATACCAAAAGCTTCACGAATATAGCCATACTTTGCAGGCGAGTTCAGTACACTTTGAAGCGCCAGCAATACCGTGGTTGAAAAAGCCAACCAGAACCATCCTTGGAAATAGCATAAGGTTAAAAAAATTGTGAGCGGGATCGTACTAAAGGAGGTAATCCGCAATATCATAATCTTAGGCCATCGATCTGCAATAAAGCCTGAGAAGGTAAATAGAAATAAATAGGGCAAAAGCATTAACGCGTTAACTATAGATGATAATAACATGTACTGATGAACGGACGAGGTTGCATAGACCGTGTCCATCATTAATGCCTTATGGCCAATATCGATAAAGGTATTCAAAAACGCAATCATTAAAAAAGGGATTAACGATTTCAGTAAATTGTGTTGCTTCATTGAGTCCTTTACTATTATTCAGTGATAACAACACGCTGTACGCGCGAGGTTAACTGTGTCATTAACTCATAACCTATGGTCCCACAATGCGTTGCAATGGTATCCATTGGCAAACCTTCTCCCCATAAAACGACATCATCGCCTGGATGAACGGTGATAGCTTGCCCTAAGTCGACAGTCAATAGATCCATTGACACTCGCCCCACCAAAGGATAAACCTCACCATTGATTAAAACTGGCGTACCTTCAGAGGCATGCCTAGGGTATCCGTCACCATAACCCATAGCAATAACCGCTATATTGGTTTGACGCTCAGCTACCCAAGTTGCTCCATAACCAACAGACTCACCAGGCTCAATAGACTTTACTGATACAACTTGAGAATGCAAGGTCATCGCCGGCAGTAACCCCAGTGACTCAGCAGTTTGTTCAGGCACAGGTGAACCGCCATACAACATATAGCCCACACGAACCCAGTCACACTGCATTAAAGGTTGATCCAATGTTAATGCTGAATTCGCAACACTTTTTGCCCCATCAAGACCTTGTGTGGCCTGCTCAAATCGATCCCATTGCTGTTGCGACATGGGGGACTGTGTTTCATCGGCACAGGCCATATGGGTCATGAGAATCAACTGTTGCGAGGAAACACCCATGGCCTGCAAGCGCTTGATCACCTGAGCAAAGACCTCAGGTGCCATACCTAATCGATGCATGCCTGTATCCAATTTCAACCAAAAACGCCCGACGACTGGCGCATCTTGTGCCTCTATACCATCCAGTTGAAACGCATCATGAATCACGCAATCTAGCTGGTAATGCACCATCAACTGGTATTCAGCTGACGTTAGAAACCCCGTCATGACAACTATTGCTTGCTGAATGCCCGCCTCACGTAACTCGATGGCTTCATCCAACGTTGCTACGCCAAAGGCATCCGCATCAGACAGAGCGCTCGCTACTGTAACAGCACCATGACCATAAGCATTGGCTTTCACCATAGTTAAGATAGACGCGCTAGGTATCAACTGACGAAAACGAGCAAAATTATGCTGTATATGAGCTACATTAATTGCAACGTAGCGAGAGCGTGACACTACTGCGCTCCACCTTGAAAGTTCTGTGTTAGATTATCAAAACGGGTGTATTCACCCAAAAAGGCTAAGCGAACCTCGCCAATAGGACCATTCCGTTGCTTACGAATTAAAATTTCAGCGACACCTTTATCTGGAGAATCTGGGTTATACACTTCATCACGATAAATGAAAGCAATTAAGTCGGCGTCTTGTTCTATCGAGCCCGATTCACGTAGATCGGACATGATTGGGCGTTTATCTGTGCGGGATTCTAAACCACGGTTTAACTGAGACGCTGCAATCACAGGGCATTTAAGTTCTTTTGCCAAGGCTTTTAGGGATCTTGAAATCTCTGCAACCTCATTCGTCCGATTTTCTTTTAACTCAGGGACCTGCATAAGCTGTAAGTAATCAATCACGATTAAATCGATGCCATTATTCTCGCGTGCCACGCGCCTTGCTCTAGCTCGCAATTCACTGGGAGATAAAGACGGAGTATCATCGATATACAGTGGAACATCTGCCAACATACTCACCGCTGAGCTAATCCGCGGCCAATCATCATCGGTTAAATTACCCGTCCTGACATTATGCTGGTTAATGCGCCCCAGCGATGACAACATCCGCATGGTTAAATGTTCGCCAGGCATCTCCAAGCTAAATACCAAAACAGTTTGGCCTTTCACTGAAACATTTTCAGCAACATTCATCGCAAAAGTGGTTTTACCCATAGAAGGGCGACCTGCGACAATAACCAAGTCACCCGCATGCAAGCCGGAGGTCATGTTATCGAAATCATAAAAACCTGTTGCAGCACCCGTGATAGTTTCACCCGACTGAAATAAGGCATCAATCTTTTGTGTCGCAGCGGATAATAAATCAGCAATCTTAACCGGGCCAGCACCTCTTAACTGTTGCTCTGCGATACGATACACTTCACGTTCCGCTTGATCCAATAAATCTTTTGGGCTTCTTCCCTGTGTATTGAGTGCGTTATCGACCAAATCGGAACCCACTGCAATCATTTTTCGCAGTACTGAGCGCTCTCGAACAATGGTTGCATAGGATGCAACATTCGCGCTGCTTGGCGTCGCGTTAGCCAACTCAAATAAATAACTTTCACCACCGACTTGCTCTAATTTATTCAGCTGCTTTAACTCTTCAGCTAACGTGAGACTATCGCAAGGCTGGTTGCGGTCGACTAGTGACTGAATAGTCGTAAAAATAAGCTGATGCTCATTGCGGTAAAAATCAGTCACAGCGACGTGTTCAATCACACGATCCCAGGCTCGATTATCCAGCATTAACGCACCTAAGACGGACTGTTCGGCTTCTATGGAATAAGGTGGCACCTTAGGTGACAGAGAAGATTCTTTTTTGGGTGTAGTGACTTGAGTATTCATGCCAGGTAGTCTAACACCCGGATTCGTGTTCGACCAGCAGAATTAGCGGCCGAACACAGTGACAACATGGATTTATGTTGCTGACTTTGCACTCACCGTAATCGATAACTCAAACGACACTTCAGAATGTAATGATAATAATACCGCATGTTCACCCACATGACGGATCGGACCATCAGCCATCACCACTTCACGTTTCTCGACAGCTTCACAACCCGCCGCTAACAAAGCATCTGCCACTTCACGAGGGCCAATGGACCCAAACAGTTTGCCTTCATCACTCGATAATGCTTCGATGTGCACTGACAATTTTGCCATCGCTTCTGCACGCTGCTTCGCTTGAGCTAGATTTTCTTCTGCTGCCTTTTCAAAGTCAGCTCGACGTGTTTCAAAGTCCGCTAAATTTGCTGGAGTTGCTAGTACAGCTTTCTCTTGTGGCAAAAGGAAATTACGCGCAAAACCCGCTTTCACATTGACCTGATCACCCACTTTGCCCACATTCGCAACATTTTCTTGTAAAATAATTTTCATCTCAAAACCCTCTTCAGTTAACTATTTAATTTTTTTGATTAGACAGGTCAGCTAAACGCTGACGAAAATCTAAGCTAGTATCCAATAATGCAACGGCAGCCAACAAAGGAGCAACAACGTATTGCATCAATAAAAGTCCGATGTACAACAAACCAATCAACACTGTGAAGACCGTTCGTTGTCTCGCTACGGCATGTAGCAAGCTAAACGAGGCAACCACGAATGGCATTAAAATCACCGACATACTATCCATGCATAACGGCAGCTTGAATATAAATCCAGCAATATAGGCCAATGCCAACCAAGCCACCCATCGGTTCATTCGTATCGCTAAAACAGATACTCTAAAAGCCTCACTGGTTTCATTTAAAACCGCCTGCCAACAGCGGCCCGCCATCAATCCTAAAAACAAAAAGGCCATGATATAAAATGCCAATAACCCTGTTGCATAACGAGAAAATAATGTCGCTAAATGTTGTTTCTCATCCTCAGGCAGTGATGTTAAGACCGATGATGCCTCATACATATGCGATAAATGTGATTTCCACCAAGCTGCAATATCAGGGACAGCCCAGTGAATAACAGCCAACACTACTAGTGCAACTAACAGCAAGACCTCAAGCACCAACGTCCATGATCTCAATTCACGCAAGAGTATCGCTAACGCCCATTCTAATAGACAGAATAGAAACAACGCATCATAACCACCAAACCCTTGAAACCAGAACGATACCACCGCTGGCACTGCCACCCATAACACGAGAAAAGCACCCACTTTTGGCCCTTGCTGTAAGGTGACCAAAACAACAATGGCTGCAGCCAATAGAGAGCAAAAGATGGATAAAATGGGTGACAATACCAACAATAATACCATCGCCGCTGCGTACAGCGGCTGAGCTAACAAGAATTGACCTAATCGGCGCACGGTGAATACCTCACGTTATACAGCAAACTTACTCGTGACGATCACAGTAAGGTAATAACGCTAGGAAGCGAGCCCGCTTAACTGCGGTTGCTACTAAACGTTGATAACGAGCCTGCGTACCTGTAATACGGCTCGGTACAATACGACCGGACTCCATTACGAATTCTTTTAAAATATCTAAATTTTGATACGTGATTTTGTCAATGTCATTACGAGTAAACGTAGTGACTTTCTTTCTTTGGAAATAATTTGCCATTTTTTTAGCCTCTTAAGTTACATCAATTAAGCGTCAGATTCTGCGGGTGTTTCAGTGGTTTTTTTTGCAGGAGCTGCCAACAAGTCCAGCACTTTCAGTGGGCTTGCTAGTGTCACGGATTTTTTACAACGTAATATCATGTGACGAATGACCGCATCGTTGTAGCGGAAAATTTCTTCGAGCTCTGCAATCACTTTGTGATCACACTCAACATTCATCAAAATATAATGGGCTTTATGCACTTTATTAATCGGATAAGCGAGCTGACGACGCCCCCAGTCTTCTAAACGATGCACAGTGCCTTGATTGTCAGTCACTAATTTACGATAGCGATCAACCATACCCGGTACTTGTGGACTTTGACTTGGATGCACTAAGAAAACAATCTTATAATGTTTCATTATAGTCCCCTTTCGGTTTGTAGCCCCATGAATCATTCACCATAGAGCAAGGAGTTAACACAAAATTGTGAAGCGCAAGTCTAATCAATTGCCCCTCAAGACGCAAGCCCATCACACCGCTTAGGCTCCCTAACCATCCAAGGAGCAATCTGATCGATAACTTACACTACAAAAAACATACAGTCTATTGATAATAAACACTATTTTAATAATTACTGTGCAATGACTTGCTACGCTGAGTTGCTCAAAAAATGCCGCCTTACCGCCTTAGCGTTAATACTGGAAAAAATCATCAAAGCAACCCATAATGCACGCCAGATAAAGATAACCAACGACAGACTATGGAACTTCACCGCGACGCTAACCCAGCAACCTATCAAATCACAGCGTATTCACCTGGAGAGCTGTTCATTAATCAGTCAGCCCGCAATCAGAGCACACTCATTCACCCCTCACAGCCCCACAAACCCTGGCGACCTAATACCTGGAAAGACCTAACGATAGAAGATATCGAGCAATGCCTAGCCTACGAACCAGACATTGTTCTCATAGGCACAGGCCAATACCATCACCAATTATCACACGCACTGCTCTCGCCTTTCTATGAACAACGTATTGGCGTTGAAGTCATGCACTCTTCTGCAGCCTGTAAAACTTTCACCCTCTTATCCTCCGATCAACGCAACGTTTTAGCCGCGGTACTAATTCAATGAAGACACTCAATATCACATTAGCCCAGCCCAATGTGACCGTGGGCGACATCCACAACAATGCCCAGCGCATACTGAAGATGACTCACACAGCTTTCACAGAGCAGAAAAGCAATCTCATCGTTTTTCCAGAAATGGCACTCACTGGTTACCCACCTGAAGATTTACTCTTTCGTGATCACTTTCATGCCACCTGCCAGAAAGCACTGCAACATATCTTAGATCACATGCCAGATATCACACTGATCATTGGCATGCCCTGGAAAACAGATCACCATCTATATAATAGTGCCGCGGTCTTACATAACCATGACGTACAACTCACCTACCACAAACAACAACTGCCCAACTATACGGTGTTTGATGAACACCGTTATTTCACACCAGGAGACGCGCCCAATATCCTGACAATCAAGGGCATTCAATGTGGCCTATTAATCTGTGAAGATCTCTGGCACCCCAAACCCATCGAACAACTGTCTAAGCTAGGCGCTAACTGTATTATCAGTTTAAATGCCTCCCCGTTTGATCAACACAAGCAACAGCAACGACAGGCCCTATTAAAAGAACGCGCACAACAACATCACTGCCCAATATTTTACTGCAACCTCATCGGCGGACAAGATGAACTGGTCTTTGATGGCGGCTCGATGGTGGTTAACGAACAAGGCGAATGCATCCAACAAGCGCCCTTCTTTGAAGAAGCCTTGATCACCACACCATGCCAATTCGACAATCACTCAATGACACTATCACCCCCAAAAACCACGCCCCCCCCCACAGACACACTCACAAACACTTATCATGCATTAGTCCTAGGTTTAAAAGATTACGTCAATAAAAATGGCTTTCCTG
>JABABC010000220.1 GCA_014238445.1 Coxiellaceae bacterium | reverse complement strand
TGCTTTTGTGACATTGGGCTCCGCTCCCATTCATCTGACAAGTCCTGCCAGCGTTGTGCTGTGTTAATGGTCAATTTGGATTCGGTCATTGAATTTCGCTCCTGTTTAACTTGGATCGCAAGCATGCAGGAATAATTTGGGCTTTAGAAGATGGGGTTTAATTGACGCTTACTTTTTTTACTGATTTTTGATTCTTTATAATTATTTTTTAGTATTATATTTCAATAAGTTAAGGTTGCATTGATCGAATAAAAAAGATTTTATTCTGCTTTTTGACTATAATTAAACTGATATAAGTAATATTTGGAGGTGTATGATGACAACTGCATTTTTAGCCCAGTTTCTGGGTTTATTTCTTTTGTTTGTGTCGTTAGGTGTGCTATTTAATCGAGAGCATGCCATAGGGGTTGTGCATGACCTGGTGGATCATAAAGCATCGCAACTGCTGTCTTCTTTAGTTCCCGTCTTGCTGGGTTTATGGGTGGTGTTAACACATACTCAGTGGGTTGGATGGGAGATCGTTGTAACACTAACCGGTTGGTTTTTGTTGGTTGTTGGTGTGTTTCGCCTGTGGTGTCCAGGATTTTTTGGGGCATGCGTTAAAAAACACGGTGAAGTAGTTGCAAGGTTAGGTGCAATCGTATTTTTTGTATTGAGCTTGTTACTGTTGTATGTTGGTTTTGTTGTATAACAATGACTTTATTTGTTTTAAAAAGCCACCTTCGGGTGGCTTTTTATCTAGGCTGCAGCTGTAATTGATTGTTGATGAGTATTAAGCTCCTCAAATTGATTACAAAAAAACTGCATCCCTGATTGTCTTTGTTTATGATCGGCAGTTTGTCTCCATAAATAACTACTCATGTGGCTATTCCAAATTATTTCCCCTGTTGTTGATTTGCCATTTGGACCATTTTTATCTTTGAATTGTGGGTTTTTACTATAAGGGGCATTAATTTTTTTATATTGGTTGTTAGTCGCTTGAGTCATTGCATCATAAGAATCAGTTAATGGTGCCTCTTTTGTATTCTCAGTGATTGAGTCTCCTGTCAGTGACTCCAAGATATACGTTCCTAGCGACCCACCATTAAAAGTAATCAATTGGTTTTCAAATAAGTTTTTTAATTGGTTAAATGCACTCGCGTCATCGATAGACTGGATTGTTATACCATTGAGACTGTCAATGAAACTAGTGGCTCGTTCTCTCCCTTCTGATCTAAACCATTTTCCTTCTATCTTATGGAGGTATTGTGTCGCGCCGGCTTTGGCAAGCGTAATCCATTTTTGGGCTAGGTCATGGAAGTTTTTTAGTTCTTTAGCAGCCTGAGTATGTTGCTCAGTTTTTTGTGATTTTAAGGAATCAGTTGGTGTTATTGTTTTGGAACAATCTTTCAGTACTTTCGTATCATCAGGGGACTTTTGAATGATTTTGTTAACTGATAGTAGGATATCGTTGGGTCTTGTCAGAGGGTTTTCCTCTAGTGTTTCAAGCAATGCATGTATCAATTGATTCGTGCTTTGGGCTTTAGGAGAGGCGCCAAAGGCTGGTGTTGTTTCTTGCATGGAAGTGGCTTGTTCTGCTGTGATCCAGCTTTTAGTTTGTAGGAATTGCAGACGTTGTGTTTTCTGATCGGCTGTTTCTGATTGATCGGGAGTCAGTAAGCTCTCAATCACTTCGGTATCACCCAGTGGGTTGTTAGAGGCTGTGGTGGAAAGATCCTGTCTCAATTGAAGGTTTCTTAATAGTTCAGCTGGAATGAGTTGAGTGCTTTCAAGAGAGGTGGATGCATTCGGTTTACCCAGAACCAGTTGGATGGCCTGTGGTAGTGTTTGAAATGCCCTGCGTGAATTTTCAGAGAGTAAATGTCGACCATAAGCTTTCTCATCCAGCCTGGTCTTAATGGTGGTAGGGATCGTGTTCATGTCTGGGATGCGGGTTAATGGCGTGACACCTTCTAGCAGTATGGTGAGAGATTTAATTTGATTGGATGTAAACGGTTTGTTAATTAAATTAGTCTTAGAAATTTCAGAAAAAGCGGTAAGTACCAATTCTTTTGGTAATGATTGACGTAATGAAGCTAATGTCTTTGCATCAATCCCTGGTTTGACACATGTTAGGTATTGAATGATATAAGCGGTGATCCATGTCGCAATCTGGTCTAGCTTATCATTAGAGTGAGATGTGAGATCTGCAGCGGAATAATTGGGTTGAGCTTGTATTATTTGTGGTAGAGACTCCATGATTTTATAGAATCGAGGAGCTTTCATTGGATGGTATGTATTGCTAATGACGGGTTCTAGTGATTGTGCAATCGCTAATTGATAGGCCTCTCTGAGTTGTTCGTGATCATCGCAGTATTTAAGGAGTTGTAATGACGGTGTTTTTCCACGAATAAAAGCACGTGCGAGTTCAGAGATTCTATTAATCTGGTCTTCGTTTAAACTGATTTCGCCAATTTTATCTATGTTAATGTTAGCATGAATGTCCGTTGTGATGCAGAGCCAGTGCATGCTGTCGTTAGTGGAAATGTGTTCTTGTGCGTACGTTGTTCCAGCCTCTGTAGCGTCTTGTTCACGACCTGGATATTGTTCTCGATTTTTTATATATTTTGCTACATGATAATCAATGCAAATGGTTGTAAGATACTCTGATATTGATTGTGCTACCCTGTAAGCACTTTCCTCGATCAGAGTAGTGGATTTAATAGCGGTATTGAGTTGGTTTAATGAAGTATACAACCTGCCCTGCAGGTGTTGATTGAGCTCTGGCAAATTGATAGTGCTGTCCTTTGAGAAGATAACACCTTTACCTTCGAGAGCTTCTGGTGTTACGCTGCTGCTTTGTCGAGTGATACTTTTGAGTTCAGTGATGAGATCACCAATAGCGTTTGAGTAGTTATTTTCAGCTATTGTTTTTTTATCGAGGGTCTTATTGTATTGTTCAATCAGCTTTTCATATTGTTTGCCGATGGTTATAGCAGTTGTGGAAATAGCTGCGACAAGTGCTTCAAGGTCGTCTGACGAGCTGAGGGGTTTTGGTATAAGGGGCTGTTCAGCACCAGATGATGCTGTAGAAGATGTTCTTGAATTCATAACTAAAACCTCCATCATGTGTGTGATGCGGTTCTAATCCGTTAAAGCTCTTTCGCTAAGAGTGACAATCCTTGTCTATTGCTCACAACGGTGTATAGGATGTATTAAAGCTAGTTTCTACACTACCTGAGTGAGCTTAAAATAGACTTAAAGATGAGAATTACCTGAAATTTAATTTTAACTTAAGGTTATAGTTGTTCGTAGCCAGCGGATTCAACGGGTTAAGCTGCATTGTTCATGATGAGATGGGCTAGAAGGTGATGTTATTTGTGAGGATGAAATAGGGTATTCATATCATCCGCTGTAAATGCGTACTGATCATTGCAAAAGTCACATTGTACGATCAGTGGTGATGTCTCCTCTAGAGCTTGCCTGGCTTCTATTTCTCCCATGGTGATAATGGCTTGTTGCATTTTTTGCAGTGAGCAGCTACAGCCAAAGTGAACGGATTCAGCGTCATAGAGGGTGCACTCGTGATCCAGTAAGAGTCCGCTTAATAGTGTGGTATTGGGTTGTGTAAACTCCATGGCATTTTCATCGAGTGATTGAATGAACGATGAAAAATCAAAACTCTCAGAAGGGGAGGGCATGGCTTGTAGGAGTACCCCGTAAGCTGATTCGCAATCCCCTGAAATCCATAATTGAGTGGGCAGTTGCACGGAACGTTCAAAGTAATCTTGGAGTGATTCGGTTAACCCTTCAGAGTGCAGTGGGATGATACTTTGATCAGGTTTAGCGATATTATTATGTAGGACGGAGGTGATGAGTTGGCCTTTGCCTAGTAAGGATATCGAGTCTGAAGGTAGGGGATCTTTCCATTGCGCCATACCGGTGATGTGGTGTTGGTGAGTAGCTTGTGTGACTAGCAAGGATAGGCTCCCCGCGCTTTGGTACTGCATAATGAGTTTGCCTTCCCAGCGCATGGTACTGGTCAGTAATAGGTTAGCGATTAAAGCCTCAGTCAATGTATGTTGGATACTGAGTGGGTAGTGATGCTGTGCTAACACAGTTTGTAGTGACTGATGAATGCGAACGACGGTGCCTCTAACGGGTGCTGAGGTCAGCATAAAGCGTTGCAAACTGTCCTGTAAATGTATTGCCATGGTTTTCTCAATATGCTTTGAGTGCTTCTAAGATGTGATCGGTTGTTTATTTTGAGTCCAATGTTCTAAAGGGCGTGGCAGGCTGTGTTGGTATTTTGTCATAAGCACTTTACAGGTCCAGTAACCTAGAAAACTACCTACCATGACGTCTCCTAAGTAATGGGCACCAACAATCATGCGGGAGATGCACATGACTAAAATACCTAGCAAGCACCACCAACGTAAGCGTGGTCGTGTCAGTGCGATGAAAGAAAAGAAAGTGCTAGCAACAAAAGCATGGCCAGAGGGGAATGACCAGTATTGTGAGTTCAGTTGTAATAATTTAAACCCGTACGCATGATGATGAAACCATTCGGTTGGGCGAGCACGAGAAAAAACGACCTTGAGTACCGTGCAGAGTAGAGCATTAATGATAAAGATATAGGTTAATAGAAGGCTGTTGCGGCATAACGACGTGTGTAATTGCCGTTTAAAGTAGCAATAAGCAATAATCAGTAACGGAGATAGGTAGAAGGTTTGGGCCTTAAAGTAATGAGAAATAAATTGAGCAATAGAGGTAGTTGCTGTCAACGTGTGTTGATGTAACCAGTCTGCTAAGGGTTGATCAAGGCAGCTGTAGCAGGCGAGAAATAATAAGCCCACTGCCAGGAAAGCAAGTTCGTGTCGGCGGTGTGCTGTGGTCATGCAGTTCCCTTAGGAGTGGGTTGAATTAATGTGAGTGTAATGTAACGACCATGATTGAGGTTATAGCCTGGTAGCACGGCATCAATGTCGTATGAGAAGCCCTGTTGGTCAGCATAGGTTTTGAAATGTTGGTAATCTTTTTTACCGAGTAGTGCTAGGGAGCCAGCGTGTGCAGCATAGGCTTTTTCAATATCAGGTAGAGGGGTGAATGCAATGGCATCGGTGCCTACTTCAAAGATCAAGCTAGGTTCATGGTAGCCTGAGACCAGTAGTGGGTGTTGTGCCAGTTGTTGTTGATAGGTTGGAAGTTGCAGCACTTTAGCGACACGTTGTGAGTTCCATAGCAGTGATAAGTGTGGGAACGCCATACAGAATAATAGGGTATAGACAATGATGGCCGTGAGTGCGTTGCTGATCAGGGAGGCTATTGTGCGTTGTTGACGAAAAAAACGATAAGCCAATAGCATGTTTGCCAGCACAATGAGTGAAGCTGCGATAACTGCTGGTGGTAGCCAGTGAATGAGCGAGTAGGGTAAATAGAGAATGCCTAAGGCTAATACGGTGTTATAAAGAAACCATAGAGTGGCTTCACAAATACGTGCCGTTCGCTGTTGAGTGTGTGCTGCTGGGGGTGACAGTAATGTGATCGCGATGAGTAAGGCTAGCGCTGGAAACAGTGGCATCAGGTAGTGTATTAGTTTGGTGGGGATGAGTTCGTACATGATCCAGTTCGGTAAAATCCAGGCGAGTAAAAAGCGGATAGTGGGGTTTGCCCATTGCTGTTTTGCATAGTTAAAGGCAGTCGTAAAGTATAATGACATGGGCCAAAATAGCAGTGGCATGAGGAGTAGATAAAATCCGATGGGTTGTCCATGCCCTTCTTGTCCGCCAGTGATTTTATGCACGACGTCTTGTGAAATCATATCCAACAGAAAATTACTGTGGCTGGCTAACGAGAAAGGAATGAGCCAGCCTAAGGTGAGTAGTAATACACTGAGCAACCCTAGTCCTGGGTGTAGTGCACGGGTCCATCGCCACTGACGATCGAATAAGCATAAGGCTGCGATACTGCTGATAGCAAAGATGGGGGCAATTCCTTTGAGGAAAATGCCTATGGCCATAGCACCCCAAAATAGCATGGGCCAACGATAGTGGGTAGGGCGGTTGTTGCGATGGTTTAAATAGACTTGACCTAATGCCCATTGCATCACAAAAATACTGAGCATCAAGCAGGCGTCCGTTGTGCTGAAGCTGGATTCAAAAGCAACAATGAGCGTGCTGGCAAAAACGATACTCGCAATGAAGGCTATTTTGCGTCCAAAGGTGGGTGTACTTAAAAAGAAGATGAGTAATGTAGTGGCGGTTGCGGCAAAAAAAGAGGGCAGTCGATAGCTGAATATTTGGTTGTACGGCGCGTGTTGTGTTGCGTTGGTTACAAGACTTTGTAGCCAATAAATCGCGGGTGGCTTTAAGTGTCGAGGGGTGTTTTGAATGTTGATGTGCCAATAGTCGTGCGTTTCTACCATTTGTTTTGAAGCTTGTGCAAAACGGGCTTCATCGACATCGGTGACAGGCATCTGAAAGAGACCAGGTAAAAAGAGCACAGCGCACAGTAAGGTTAAAATGAGCCAGCTTTGATGGCGTGATAGGGCATGACGAAAGCCAGTGTTGAGTGTGTTCATAATCGTTCTCGTTGAGGTGTGGTGGGAAAACGTTGACGGTAAATGAAATAGAGATTACGTGAATAAATAAGGATGCCAGTGCCTTGTCCTAGGATAAAGACGGGGTCTTTTTTATGGATGGCATAAGCCAGTAGAATGAGCCCACCGCTTAAACTGAAATACCAAAACATGTCAGGGACGATGCTTTTTTTAAGTCGTTCGCTGGCTAACCACTGGATTAGGAAGCGCGCAGAAAACATGGCTTGGCCCATCAGGCCAATGCCAATCCAGAGTGTATTGAAATGATTAGTGAGAAAGGTGCTCATGTTTAGGCTCTGTCTGTGTTGTGGTTTGATGTGTATGAATGCTGGCGATATGGCAGGTGCGTTTCCTTAGCCAAATCACGCCAAACATGTCACTGATACCGACCCATAGTCGGTTATTTAATCCGTATTTGGACCGCCCATGTTCACGCTGATGGTGTTGCACGGGGACATTAATCGTAGGAATGCCCATGGCATAAAACATGGCTGGAATGAAGCGATGCATGTGATTGAAGTGTGGTAAAGCTAAAAAAGCAGCTTTAGGAAAGAGTTTGATACCGCAGCCTGAATCTGGACAGTTATCTTTGAGGACCCAGCCACGAACACGATTAGCAACACGCGAAGATAATTTTTTTAGCCAGCTGTCTTGTCGGTCTACACGGTGGCCAGCAATGATGTAGCCTTGTGTTTGATCGGGTTGTTGAAGCAGTGTATCAATAAGTTTAGGGATATCGGCAGGGTTATTTTGACCATCACCATCCAGTGTTGCAATCCAGAGGTAGCTGGCTGCTTTCACGCCAGTGATCACGGCAGCACTTTGACCACCATTATGCGCATGTTGCAGTATGCGGAGTGTGGGGTGTTGGTGAGTAAGCTGTATCAGGGTTTGCCAGGTGTTATCACGACTGCAGTCATCCACCACAATGATTTCATAAGTGAGTATGCTGGGAAGGGCTGTGTCGATAGCCTGAATCAATAGTGGGATGCAGTCTTCTTCATCGTGTACTGGAATGACAATGGAGAGTTTTTGGTTAAACGGTGTTGTGTTCATGATGGTCTTCCTGGAGTTATGAAAGGGATTGCAGTTGTTCTAAGACTTCTTCTGAAATATCAGCATTCGTATAGACATTTTGAACGTCGTCGAGGTCGTCTAAGACATCCGATAGCTTAAGCAAGGTTTGAGCTTGATCAAAGTTTACATGGATTTGGTTGGAGGCGACTAGGGTGACCTCGGCATGATCCGGTAACAGCTCAGCGGCTATTAAAGTTTCTTTGACCGTCACTAAATCATCGGCTTCAGTCATAATTTCCATGGATTGATCATCATGGGTAATCGCATCAACAGCACCGGCTTCTATAGCTGCCTCAATGAGGGTGTCTTCATCTTGAGGGCTGGAGAAGATGATAATGCCTTTCTTTTCAAAGATATAAGCCACTGATCCTGCTGTACCTAAGTTGCCGCCGTATTTATTGAAGGCATGGCGTACTTCAGCAACCGTACGATTTTTATTATCGGTTAAGCAGTCAACGATAATAGCAACGCCATTAGGGCCATAACCTTCATAACGAATTTCCATCATGTCAGCTTCACCATCACCGCCAGCACCGCGTTTAATAGCGCGTTGGATGGTGTCTTTGGTCATGTTGCCACTGAGGGCTTTGTCAACAGCGGTGCGTAATCGGGGGTTATTAGTAGGATCAGGATCTCCCATTTTAGCAGCGACCACGATCTCACGAATCAGTTTGGTGAATAATTTGCCACGCTTGGCGTCTTGCGCCCCTTTGCGATGTTGAATATTATGCCACTTACTATGCCCTGCCATGGTGATATACCCTCGTATGCTCTTGCCAAAAAGAGAGCGAATACTATCATAAAATGGGCCCAATTAAAGCGCTTTTGAGGAATCTATGAACAATCCAAACCCCTTATTATTGACTGAGGTAGGAGATTACCTGGTTGATCATTGTGTCCGTAAGCACCCCGTGGCTCACGCCTTATATCAGCATACACAAGCACACGTTTCTTTTGCTCAATGGTTAACCACTCCTGAGCAAGTGCAGTTTCTGGCCTTGTTGGTTAAAATGTTGTCAGCTACGCGTATTGTTGAGGTGGGTGTTTACACCGGGCACGCTACGTTGATGATGGCTGATGCGATGGGTGTCGATGGTTGCCTGATAGCCTGTGATAAGTCAGATGAATGGTTAGTGGTTGGGCAGCCTTTTTGGGAGGAAGCGGGTGTTGCTGATCGGATTGATGTTCGAATAGCACCTGCAGTAGAGACCTTGCAGGGTTTGTTAGACGAAGGGAAGGCCGGCTCGATGGATTTGATATTCGTTGATGCGGATAAAGTGCATTACCCTGCTTATTACGAGCTAGCATTATCTTTATTGCGCCCCGGTGGTGTGATGGTATTGGATAATGCGTTATGGATTGGTGAGCATACGTATCAGCAATCCTCTCCAGCAGCACGAGCATTACATGCGTTGAATCAACAAGTCACACAAGATAAACGCGTTTGGTCAAGTTGTTTGCCATTAGCCAGTGGGTTATTACTGGTGTGTAAACATTAGATAACGCTAAGTTGCGTTTTATGTTAACCGCGGAGTTAATGTTGTTAGCGCCTTAACATCCCCAAGAGCGAATGTTAGTTTTTCGTTGCAAGGTAACGTTCGAGGCAACGCCAATAATCAGCCAAATGATAACATCACTGATGGCGGTGCCAATCATGCCATACCGGATGGTGAGTATTGGGCAGATGATATAAAAAATGATTAAGCTATAGATTGATATTTTCAAAGCTGAATCTTCGTGTCCAGTGTATTTTAAGCCGTTAGAGCTATAGCCCAGTAGCATATAGACTAACGGTGATACGCATAAGATGATAAGTGTCGTATAAGCTGATGTAAATTGTGACCCGAAGTGATTTAAAAAAACATGGCCAAAACAGATAATGATTAAAAACATAGCTATTGTTAGAGGGACGCCCGTTATAGTCGATTTTAGGATAACGCGATTAAGAGACCGGCATTTTTCAGGATCCTTAAAATGACTGGAAGTTAGGGGGGAAACGGCATTATAGCTGTTGCTGACAATCAGCCACATAGCTTGAGAGATAACATTGGCAACGGCAAACAGCGCAGTTTGGTGCGAGTGTTTATAGTCGTGAATAAAAAAAGAGGATGTAAAAATAATTAAAATATCGGATTGTATAATGATGACCGTGGTCATATTAAACAGGGCAATTTTGAGTGACGATTTTAACCAGCTGGATCGTAGTTTATTGGGAATGGTTTGATTCCAATATTTAAATAGCGCAACTTTTTTCTTTTGATAAAAGTAATGACAAATGATCACAGTAATGATTGAAAGGACTAAATAACTAATACCGTAAAATACGAAGGCCGGTTTGATACCAAAAGTATACACTGGGTTTATTAAGAATAAACAAGCAATACCGAGCAAGAAGACATTCAACGCTGAGTTTTCGATGAAGGTAGCGAGGGTGTTGCGTTGTAAAGAAGAAAAATAAGCACTGATTAATAAGATGCAGGCAGAAAAAGGCGAGAATAAGATAAAGAAAAATGTGATATAGATGCGAGGGTCATAATAGTTGGTGAAGTGTTCTACAGTGAAAATACTGGCTATTAACAACAGGTCGATGATAATTAAAAAAAGACTGTTTTTGATCATTAACCGCGATGACCAATGCAGGAAATGATGGGTGTGAGAGGTCTCATTGTCAAACAGGTATTGAGCGAGGTATTTTTTTGAGGTGGTGTCTGTGCCAATCAGTGAGAGCGTTCCCAAGATAGTCAATAGTGAGATGGATGCAGAAATAGCACCATAGTTATTAGGAAGCATATGTCGAGTTAGGAAGCAGTTAAATACATAAGTGGCAACGTATCCGATCACACTCATTAGAAAAATGTAAAGTTGTTGGTGATATGGTTTTTGGTGCTGGATCATTTTCTCTAATTTCCTTATTAGCTGAGTCTATGCGAGCACTCATCAGTGCAGGCGATATAGAGGGTATTATTTTGATTGAATGACTCTATCCCAGGTGGTAAGTAGTTGCTTGCAGCAGTGATTGATTCGATTCATGGTAAAAGCGATAGCGTCTGCTTGTTGGTGTTTCTCTTCTTCTAAATTAAAGGCATCCAGTGCTGTTGAGGCAGTCATTTGTTTTTCAGTCAGCGCACTGAGCTGGCTTTCTTTTTGTGTGGCGAGCTGTTCAATCTCAATGTCCTGTAGCAGCTGCATGAGGTCCTGCATGTAGTCTTTAATGTAGGGCGCGAGTGTTGCCATGATAATGGGTGTGTTGCGTTTTCCATCAGAGACAGCGGTGTCAATAAAGAGGACATAGTGAAAGATGGCGCGCTGATAACGAATGATTAATAACAGTTCCTGTTTAAGGATGTTTTTACGGAAAGATTCATATTGCATACCTTTAATGATTTGACGCTGTTTGAACAGCGTTTTACTGATTTTGGCATCCAGTTGGACCAGCTCCGTGTTGTTGCGACGTTCAATGCCCTCGATAAAGACTTGGTGGATGAAAGCATGCAGTTGTTTGCAGTTGCGAGCCGTGGCAATCACAAAGGCGCGTCGTGAATTCAGTGGAAAAATAAATTTAGAAACAAATAAGCTGATTAAAATACCCAGTATAATATCAATCACGCGAAAGCCAGCAGCAATGTATGAGGGTGTGGTGGTTAATGCGATCATAGCGAAGGTGGCCATGCCGAGCGTGCCCACATAGTTGAGGTCATTTTCCCCATAAGTAATCACTGAGAAAAAAACGGATGCCACAATAATGGAGGTAATGATGATGTAGGGTGTATGCGGTAAGGTGATGGCGAGTAATCCTAGGCCTGCACCAACAATGGTTCCGAGTAAGCGAAGCAAGGCACGATTAACCTGTAAACCAATGATGTTTTGAGAGCCCATGAGTACGGCGATGGTGATAATCACCCATTGTGATTTGCCTTCAGGCAGAAATTGCATAGCACCATAGCCTAAAAGGAAAGCGAGGACGTATTTCAGTGTATGAATCGTGTTTTCTTGATGCTCGTAATAATATTGTTTGAGTTTAGAGTTCATCATTTCCCCGCGAGCTATACCGTTAATGGTATAGCACGTGTTTAGTGTAGCGGGTATCGGGCGGCGGATAAAGTGCTGATTGTGATCAGTATTTACGTTGTGGGTCTGTACTTCAGTGAGAGGGTGAGTGTGAATTGAGCCACGGGTTTATCAGACAGTGAGGGTACGTGTGCGGTGATAGTGAGTGGATGGTTGACGCGTTCTCCAGTGTCTAAGGTGGTTTGAATCATGGATTGAATCTGTTCACCCTCATGACACACAAAATGTGTGTCACCATTCGCGCGTCGTTTGAAATCAGCGGTGAAGTCTTTGAAGAGTAATTCAATGGGTTGTTGTGATTGCTGAATGGCCATCATCGCTAAAAACCCTCCCGTGATATCAGCTCCAACAGACAGTGCCCCAAAATATAAACAGGCTAAATGATTTTGCGTGCGTTCATTGAGTGGCAACATCACTTCGCAGTGTTTGGCGGAAATATCAATCAATGTGGGCGTGCAAAAACCAATCATCGGGACTTGTTCATTGGCAAAGTGGTCAAGGGATTGTTGGGCGTGTTCCAGTGAGGTGTTTATCATGATGCGTCCTTGTTTGTTATTCATGGCGGCCAGTATGCCATATCAGTGACTGAAATCTAAGTTGGGGAGTGGTCAATCGAGTGAATCCTGTGCTATCGCATTGAAAACACTTGCACTCTTGGATAAATCACAGATAATAGAGACCCGTTCTATTGAGGGGGCCTATAGCTCAGTTGGTTAGAGCAGGGGACTCATAATCCCTTGGTCCTAGGTTCGAGTCCTAGTAGGCCCACCACTTTTGTACCCGCTGGGCATTGTCTTGCAGGGTTTAAATCCACCACTATGTCTTTGTTTTCAATCCTATTAATTAGAATATTACGCAGATTAGCTTTCTTTCATTGATTCAGTGTCTTTTTCCGCTCAACCCGCTGAGATTTAAGAGTTTCTTAACAATTGTTTGTTAAAATTAAAAAAGAATAAATAGTCTGTTAGTTAGATAACGTTAACAATATGAGCTAACACTGTTGTAGGGCTGAATTATGGTAAATATAACATATCAATACATACCACCTAAAACGGTCCAAAAGGATGGCTGGACCTGTGGTTATCGTGCGTTAAAGGCTATTTCAAAGCCCGGTGAAGAATTTGATTCAGGCAGTGATGTTTCTGTGATTAAGCTAGCCATCTTGGACGCAGGTAAAAAAAATTCTAAATCGTCACCAGCCTCTTCATCAGGCACAGTTTTAATTTCTCTCGAGGATGAGAAACTTCAAAAGATGGCGGCTTTAATTGCGCAGCGTTGTGGTTTGCTTGAACCTAACTTATCTAAGATGGTGAATGATACGTTAGGTCTAGAGAAGGTTGTCAATGAGCACGAGTGGCATGGTCTTTTGGCAAAATTGGTTGGTTTAAAGTGTGTTCAAAGCATTTTTCAGTGGTTGAAAAAACAGGAAGAGAATGGTTTATTAACTCAGGCTGGACTCACATCATTTGCTAATTTTAGAGAGTTCAATATCGATGAAAAAAGTTCAAAAGAATTTGACGATTCTCATAAGAAGGCTATTAGAGAACATTGTGAAAAATTTTCAAAAGATAATAGCACAAAAACATTTCATGACGTCGATGATAAAAAAAATCCTTTACTTACGGATGCAAACCAAACAACCTATCCACTTCAAGAAGTGGATGTTAGGACGTTGTGTAATGACTATAACACCAAAAATGCCCCCCAAAAGTGTCAAGCGAGCGTAGCCACACGGGGTAGTGAAAAAGATCCTTGAGAAGAGGTTCTTCAATCTATGAAGGACATTTTTAAGCAGAAAGA
>JABABC010000124.1 GCA_014238445.1 Coxiellaceae bacterium | reverse complement strand
TATTAAAATCCGTTTTATCACCCTTCGCCCATTTGGCAGCTTTATTTGAATTCAAAATAATAGACAGCACTTTAACATTATCGTTGCCGGTCGTGCGTTTGGCAAATTCGATTCTTTGATCAAGATTGTCCGCAGCCGTCTCAGCCATTTGCAGCTTTGCCGCCTCATAGCTATCCTTATCGTTCAGCACCCAATCTTTATTAAGCCACTTTTTTAAGCCTAACCACTGTTTCCCAATCCACCAGGAGGGGGTTTTCTCATATTGGTTAGTATCCAATAGGATGGGTAGCCCACCACTATGCCCATGCTGTAAAATTTTCTTTAATTCACCATCCTTTTGATAGTACGTTTCACTGTTATAGGTGTTTCTTCCACCAATACCCATGCGTGTTCTTAATTGAGCAGGAATAACACGCCCCTCAGCAGAGCAAATTTTCTCCTGATAAAAATTGCACAGGTTTCGATCCACCGAACCCAGCTTCTTATACCAGGTTGATTCTTGATACGTTTCCCACTTAACCTTCTGGTTCTGCGTTTGCGAACAGATAGGTTCTTCATACTGAATAAATGCGCCTTTAGATGGCCGCACTCCAACCACACCCTGTCCTTGCAACTGACTGACTGTAGCAACATGAAACGAAGGTCGCTGCATAGCCACCCAGTCTTTGGATTTATCCAATAACTTAATGGCTGTATTAGTGTCATATTCAGAACGTTTCTGGCACAAGTCAGGAAAATAGTGGTTTAATTCAACTGCCAACACATTCTGCACGTAATTTAGAAAGTGTGCCTTCCATCGATCAGGGTAGTCATCTAAAGATGAATCTTCACGTTCAGCAATGGCAATAAACATGTTCTTCATTGCTGTCAGTCTATCCGTTGCAGCAGAATCAAGCTTTCCATGAACCTGCAACAAGGTCGCAAAGGCCAAGGTATAATTCAACCCCATAACTAACCACTGACGCGAGGTTTTATTGGCTTGTCGTTTACAATAATTGTTTTTTAGGTCTGTAGTTTTCTCTTTTGTCATGTCACTCGCAGCACCTAAGCCTCTAGCGTCACGCACATAAATCACAGAACCGTCTTCGTTTTTTCTAAAGAATGATTGAACACCTTTGTCATCATCATACTTCACTTCTTGCTTGAGCATGTCGTCATACAAGGCATTTAGAAAATCAGGATCGCTATTTTCATCAAATAGATTGTTTACAGTGGCCACACGATCTTCTAAGTTATTTTTCGCTTGATTCATCTCCAAATTATTAACTGCATGTTCATCTTTCACAGGAGGCGTGTAATGTTCGTAATTTTCTGCTCGCAAGGCTTCCACAGACGCTTTAAGCTTTGTAGCATGCTCAACCTTATGCGCTTGCAGTGAACTCGCATGACTATTGCGTAATGTTGTAATATTGCTAGATTCATACACATTGGTATCTATTTCACTAATCGTGGCACCTGGTCCTTTAGAACTCTTTCCCTTAGGCCCTGCACCCTGATCCTCATGCGAGACAGCCATCGCGTCTGACTGGTAACCACCTGCATCAATCGCTTTATCCATATAGTATTTTAATTGTTTTAATAACGTGACTGGCTTTTGTTCAGCATCCAAAAGCGGCTTATCATTCTCATTCAACACAGCAGCATCACCAGAAGTAGCATATTTGCGAAATGTCTCTAAGAGTAATTGCTCTTGCTCAGAATAAGGCGTCTTAACTAGATTGCGATTGACCATGGACAATAACATTGAGGCCCTACCCTCTACTGCTGTAAAACGCTCATTCCCACTTTTACATCCCACCAGTTTGTCTTTTTCCAAATAGACAGATAGAGCTTGTGTCAACATGCCATAAAGCGGTTCGCGATGCTTACTTTCTTTAAATAAACGCAACAGCGCTGTTGCTATGAGGGCTTTAGAAAGCCGATCACCCTCTGGTAGGGGTGGGATTACACAGTTTTTTTGATATTCGGCTAATCGCGTAATAGCGGCATTACCAAAAACTGACTCAAAAAAACGAGGGGGGCTTTCTGGCATTTCAAGATAACGGGAATAGCAACCAGTAACATCCTTATAAGCCTCATTTAGATCTTTCTTATAAGCCTCATTTAGATCCTTATTATCAGAAAAACCGGATGACAGCGTGTGCAATAGGTACACTTCTGACATCAATAATGCTTCTGGAATAACGAACTGTTTTAATTGCCAATCTAATGATTGCCAATCTAATGCAGGTGTTTGTGTGTCGTAACACAAAGCCGGCGTGTGCTGATTAACACCAATATTTTGAACAAAGACAAAACCATTACTCTGCTTCGTCTTTTTTACACGATTAAATTGGTGGGCGGCCTGTAAAATCAAGCGAGCACTCTTGATCTGATGACTTAATTTCCAAGGCTTCCCATCTACCCTATTTAAAGACGTTAACAGGTTATACACTAATGGCTTATCTGGCCGATGTGCCATAAATCGATCACGAATATTACCAAGCTTTCCTTGGACATCCAATATAATCTCAGCATCACTGAGGCCAACCGTTACCGGCGCCAAAGAAGGTGCTCGAATGATGCTATTACCTGTTTCATCGACTGTTTCATCGACTGGCACAAGGCCGTTGGAAGGATCAAAAAAATGTCGTGTTATCAAACGACTGGCATGATGAGCAAAACCCTGTGCTTTATTATGCGCGGTATAGCGTGCTGGAGACATCCATGTGCACGTTTGTTGTCGGTCGCTGGTTCGTAAATAGGCGTACCCGGTTGCCGCTGTTGACTCAAATCTTGTTTCGTCGAGCTTGGAACAAGCTGAAACCCATTGTGCCTGAAAAGCTCTCACTGAAAAATGAGGTTGTTGTTTTTTAAGAGCCAACATCAAATGGTCTATCACATCATCATGCAAGGATTGAGTGAGGGATTTACGCGCGTCGTTTAATGCGTCATTCATTGCCCTAACGTCTAAGGCTGACTGATCTCCAATAACCTTTTCAAGCGCATCACGCATGACCTGACTCATGGCTTGATTAAGCTGTGATTGTAATGCTTTACGTACACTAACGAATGCTTCGTTAATGTCATCATGTGTCAATTCTAGGTCAGTACCCTCAAGCGTTGGGATGCGGGTGAGTTCTGGCGACTCCAACAGAAACTTTTC
>JABABC010000218.1 GCA_014238445.1 Coxiellaceae bacterium | reverse complement strand
CCGGAGTCGAACCGGCACGAGGTTGCCCTCGAGGGATTTTAAGTCCCTTGCGTCTACCAATTTAGCCACCCGGGCATCATCAAGGCTGAGGCCGGAATCGAACCGGCGTCCACGGCTTTGCAGGCCGCTGCATAACCACTCTGCCACCCAGCCACACCTAAAGTCTCGCTGCACATCAGATAATAAAACGGCCAGGCCGCGCCTATGAGACTCTGATCCTGAGTGAGTCAATTGAGCGGGAAACGAGGTTCGAACTCGCGACCCCAACCTTAGCAAGGTTGTGCTCTACCACTGAGCTATTCCCGCACCGTTCCTATTAGGAATAGCTATTATTGTCATTCCGAGAATAATGTCAAGCATCTCTTTCAATAATTCACTAATTCCCCGAATGCTGTTTAAGATCAGGCCAAGCTACTTTCAAATAAACCACCATTGACCATAATGTTAATATCACTGCAAAATAAAAAAAACACAGACCAAACCAGTAGATCCATTGTGGCGAATGCACACTGCACATGAGTAAAGCAGTAATTGCTATAGCTTGGAACACGGTCTTAACTTTACCTACGTATTGCACGCTGACTTTTGTTCGCGCTCCAATTTCAGCCATCCATTCTCGTAAAGCAGAAATCAAAATTTCACGTGCGACAATCACAGAAGCAGCTAAAGTTACCCAAAGGTTGGTATAATAGGCAGCTATTAACACCAATGAAACACAAATTAAAATCTTATCGGCAACCGGGTCTAAAAAAGCACCGAGCTCTGTAGACTGCTTTAATCGACGCGCTAAATACCCATCTAACCAATCAGTGATAATAGCCAATAAAAATAACCCTGAAGCCGCATAATGCGACCACTCAAAAGGCAACAGGTAGATAATAAACACCAAGGGAACCAATAAAATACGCAACACGGTCAGCTGCATTGGAATATTCATAACACCCCCCCTGAAAAAACACATTATTATGCTAAAAAAACAACAAACCATTGTACGATATAATACTAGAGCGTCAAGCCATCAATGAAGGGCTCGGTAAATCACTTCCGCTAAGGCTAGGCTTATCCCTGGGACAATAGCTATCTCATGCTGATCCGCCTGCAACAAACCCTGCATTCCTCCAAAATGCTGCAACAACGCTTGTCGGCGCTTTGGGCCTACACCGTCAACATCATCCAATGGTGAGTGTGCAAATTGCTTTTTACGACGGGCGCGATGACCTGCTATCGCAAAACGATGTGACTCATCACGAATCAATTGCACCAAGTGCAGCGCCACACTATCTGCTGTGAGCAGCACTTCATGAGAAGCATCATTTAAAAACAAAGTTTCTTCTCCTGGCTTGCGGCCTACCCCTTTAGCCACACCAAGCAGTGGGATAGCCGTCAGTTGCAGTTCTTGCATCACAGCCATAGCCTGACGCAATTGCCCCTTACCGCCATCAATAATAATCAAATCTGGTAATGGTGCGTCATCTTGTTTACGTTGCGTATAGCGTCTTAACAAAACTTGATGCATTGCAGCATAATCATCACCGGGGGTAATATCCTTAATGGTGAACCGTCGGTATTCAGACGTAGTGACGCCTTCCGTAGTATACACCACACAAGCAGCCACCGTGGCTGTCCCTTGTGTATGACTCACATCAAAACATTCAATACGATCAATTCGGTCTGGTAAAGCCAAGGCAGTCTGCAAAGCATTGAGCTGCTTTGTTGGCGTCAATGTATTATTTAATCGTTGTGCAATATCATGGCGTGCATTTTTCTCAGCCATGCTTAGCCATGCACGATAACCTGCCTGCTGGCGATCGGTTAAATGAAAACTCGCACCGAATAGAGCCTGCAAGGATAATTGAAGAACCTCACGTTGGGCAATTTTAACATTAACAATCACTTTATTTAATACCTGCTTCGAACGAACAAGATCACAGTAATATTGTGCTATGAAAGCATGGATAGCTTCACTCACAGGCACACCGCCAGGGACAGAAGGGAAATACGTTTTATGCCCCAACACACGACCGGAGCGAATAAATACAATAGAGACAGCTGTGACTGCTAATGATTGCACTACACTGAGAACATCCACATCACCTTGCCCCCCAACCATGGTTTGCTGCTTTTGCAAAGTGCGTAACTTTGCAATGGTGTCTCTAAAATACAACGCGCGTTCATAAGCTTGCTCTTTAGATTTCTTATTCATTTGATCGGTTAATGCCCGAATGATCGCTGTATTTTCTCCCTGAAGAAATAAAGTAGCTAAACGCACTTGTTCGGCATAATCCTCTTGTGATACATAACCCACACAGGGAGCAGTGCATCGATGAATTTGATACTGCAAACAGGGTCGCGAGCGATGACTAAAAAAAACATCATTACATTGCCTTAAACGAAATAACTTTTGAATTAACGATAAACTTTCTCGAACAGAGCCAGCGTTAGGATAAGGACCAAACGTCTGCCCCTTTGGGTGCCCCTTGCCACGGTATAAATCTAACCGAGGAAATTTATGCTGATTAGATAATAATAAAAAAGGGTAAGTCTTATCATCTCGCAAGACAACATTATAGCGAGGTCGGTATTGTTTAATGAAATTATTTTCCAGCAATAATGCTTCATGCTCATTATTCACAATGGTAAATTCAACAGAATCTACCTGAGCCATTAAGACTTCCGTTTTCTTATCTGAAAAAGTCGAACGAAAGTAACTCGACACACGTTTTTTAAGGTGCTTTGCCTTCCCCACATAAAGTATTTTCCCTGAGTGACTCAAAAAGCGATACACACCAGGCAAGGCAGGCAAGGTTTCAATAAGGGCTTTTACATCATCCATGGTTATGATCAATCATAGGCTGTACAAAGCCCATAGGATACTAGTTTTCAGTGGGTTCGGAAACATCCGGTAGAGGGTCATCAACCTGCTCTGAATCAATCATGCCATGTCGCATGGCAAGCAACGTTAACTCAACATCATTGCTGATTTCGAGCTTCTCAAAGATCCGGTAACGATAACTATTCACTGTTTTAGGGCTCAAACAAAGCTTTTCTGCAATTTCTTGCACTTTAACGCCCATAGTAATCATCAACATGACCTGAAGTTCACGCTCAGACAACTTATCAAATGGAGATTCTTCCACATCAGAAATATGGCGAAATGCTAATCGGCTTGCAATTTCAGGGCTGATGTAGCGCTGCCCCGCATGAACTGCTTTAATCGCCTGAATCATTTCTTTCATAGTGGCGTTTTTAGTTAGGTACCCTGAAGCACCAACACCTAATAGGCGAGCCGGGTAAATGTCATTATTACAGATTGTAACAACTAACACTTTAATTCTGGGATCCATCAGCAAGAGCTTACGAGTGGCTTCAAAGCCGCCAATGCCTGGCATTTTCACATCCATTAACACAACAT
>JABABC010000118.1 GCA_014238445.1 Coxiellaceae bacterium | reverse complement strand
CTTAGAAACCTATTGGGTGCCTTGGGAAGTTTTATTGTCAGCACCCTGATCGTTAAAACGATAACCCCATTACCCTTAATGCAGTTGGCATTAGCAGTGATATTATGCGTTGTGTTATTTGGTTTACTTCCTAAGATACAAACGACACCATCAGATTAATGTGAGGCTCCTAATCTGAGGAGGGCACGCAATCATCGCGTAACATTGTGGAATACAACAATGTGTCTCGAGCAAGTCAGCTAGCGTTCGCTCGATGTGACTTACTTTAGAAAAACATGAGCATATTGAAAGGTTAGCAGAGAGTTTTTGATGTAAAAGATTAATAAGATTCTCTTTATTCCTTTCAGTGGGATGGTCTATTAAGTCATGTATAGCTAGATTAATGGCCTGTGATATTTTTGTGGTTTTGGTGTTAGATCCTTGACTGTATTTTAAGCAGAGGATGAGTAAAGTAACGTTTGTTCGCTTAAACATTGACTGCAGATCCATGCAGTAATCATTCTCATCAACAGGAATTCGGCCACTTATTGGTGCCTGATAACACCTCACAATCTTAATCAGCTCGTTATAGTTGAATAGTTTAGCTATCTCATAAAAGCTAGATAATGTTTGGAATTGAGTCGCAATATCAATAACACTTTCACCTGCCTCGTTCTTTATAAATAATACAGTGCGTTGATCTTGGCTTAATTTTTGTAGAAATAATTGAAAACCTTCTTGATGTTGCCAGTGTGCTGCTTGGTGTAATACAGACTTGCAAGAAGATGTTTTGAGTTGATTTTTAATGATGGAGTTCCATTGCGCTGGCTCAATAGAATTCAGAATGTCAGATAAGTCTGATTGGTCATGACAATATTGAGCAATGTAATCCATAACGGTATAACCCTCTCTATCTGTCTGGATTAGCATATCAGCAACACGCTGTGACCCTATTAAATGAAAAATCGTTAATGCCTGCTGTGCAGGGACTTGGGATTTAATGGTTGCATGCATGACTGTTTCATGTGCATTATTTTTTAAGGTTAAGAGCTGATACCAATCGTCGGATGTCAATAGCCGCAATTGATGAATACTTGCTAAAATACGAACAAACTCGGATTCAATATGGCTATTTTCTAACAACGTATCTTGTTCATTCGCCGGACTATTATCTCCACTTAAAGACGTTCGGACAGAATCGTGTGAGGCAAAGATATGCAACACGGTATCGCTGTTAGAATCCCTGTGTTGCAGTAACTGCAGCCAATGTGCTTGACGCATGTGCTCATTGCCTTTCAGTAGTTGTAATAATTCACTAAAACCGCCAGTGCGTTGATGGTGAGCGGCAGTATGCCAAGTGGTTGACATCGAGTGATGAGCAGTTGTCAGACTGTCAAATAGGTCAACAGGTTGAATGCCTTTGACCTTCTCCATAAAACTTTTTTTTTCTCCTGATAGTGCGCTGAGCTGCAAGCTTTTATCTTCTGTTTTTGACTTCACAAAAAGTCCTGCAAATAAACTTGAACCACTAGGCATCGCTTCACCTCATGAATTTCAACGAGTTAAGTGTATTTTATCATTGCGCGCCTGATAGCCATTGATCTGACGCAATGTTAAGGCACGTTAGGTGATTAGATGGGCAATGTTATAGGTGTTAGATGCGGATCATCTAGGGTAAATGCATCGTGATACAATCATTGGGGATGCGTAAATTGCCTTCCGTTGCTGCATGCACTGTGTCGTGACTGACGCCTGGAGCAATCTCTAGCAAATGGAACGTCCCGTCTTTAATTTCAAAATAGCCGAGCTCTGTGAGCACATGCCGAATCATACCTTGCCCAGTTAAGGGGAGGGTGCAGGCTTTTAGTAGTTTGGATTGTTGATGTTTGTTCGTATGCGCCATCATGACCAAAATATTTTCAGCTCCAGCCACCAAGTCCATAGCGCCGCCCATGCCTTTAACCAGCTTATTGGGAATCATCCATGAGGCGATATTACCTGACTGGTCGACTTCTAGGGCACCAAGGATAGTGCGATCAACATGTCCTCCACGTATCATGCCAAAGCTCGCAGCAGAATCAAAAAATGCAGCCCCAACTTCTGCCGTAACGGTTTGTTTACCCGCGTTGATTAAATCCGCATCCACCTTATCGTCTGTTGGAAAAGGCCCCATGCCTAACAAGCCGTTTTCGGATTGAAAAAAAACCGTACGATCACTGGGAACATAATTAGCGACCAAGGTGGGGATACCAATCCCCAGATTGACATAATCGCCATCTTGCAAGGTGTGTGCTGCACGCTGTGCCATTTGTTCTCGAGTGAGTTGCATAAAAATTCCTTAGTCTGAAACAGTACGTTGTTCTATGCGTTTTTCAAAATCCCCTTGTATGACACGCTGCACATAGATGCCTGGCGTATGAATCTGATTGGGGTCAAGCTCACCAGGCTCAACAATATGCTCAACCTCTGCCACGGTGATCTTGCCGGCCATGGCCATGATGGGGTTAAAATTCATCGCGGTATTGCGATAGATTAAATTACCATAACGGTCAGCTTTATAGGCTTTAATGAGTGCAAAGTCTGCAGGTAGTGCTTTTTCCAATATGTAATCACGCCCATCAAATGATTCAATGGGCTTTCCTTCTGCGATCGGTGTGCCGACACCCGTTGCTGTGTAAAAAGCAGGGATACCACACCCCGCAGCACGGATTTTTTCTGCTAATGTGCCTTGAGGTGTTAGGATCACCTCAAGATCACCTTTGATAGCCTGAGCCTCAAATAACGCATTTTCGCCCACGTAAGACGCGTGGATGGTTTTAATTTGTTTTTTTTGCAACCATAACCCCAGACCAAAATCATCAACGCCTGCATTGTTTGAAATGCAAGTGAGGTTACGAAAATTCTGTTTATAGATATACCGAATTAAATTTTCAGGGATGCCACAAAGGCCAAAACCACCTACCTGCACACAGAGGCCATCTTGAAAGCCTAATAATGCTTCTTCTAAGGTAGGCACGACTTTATCTAAACCACTCATGATATTCCTTATCGTAAGGGTGACTAGCCTTCAGATCCTATCACAGCCTAATGCATCATCAAACGTGCTGTGCTAATCACAGACTAAAGTCTCACCCAGATTAATAGCTAGATTGTCAGATAAAAATACATGTTTTCCAATACGATGATTGCTATTTGAGTGATGGCATTGTTTGGCTTGTGTCCAGTCAGTCAGCCCTGTGGATAGCGGCTTACCGACGTGTGGCTCACAAGGATAACCGACTGTCGGTAACTGTAATACCAGCCCATTAGAAAAATAAATCGGAACGATCTTAGGCAGCGTGCTCAATATTGTGGAGCAGGCACTATTCGCATGCACGGAAAACCACGTGATGTCTTTCCAAGTCAGGTGTTGAGTGTTAGGTGTGGGATGTAAGACGATATCATCATGTGCGCGCTGACTGGGTTGTGTTGGCTCAAAGTGGGGGGTGCGCGGGATTCGACAAGCGTGTCGACGATGGTTGATTACAGCATAAACCGCATGTGTTTGAGACATACCGGGATAAGCTATGGCTACTGGGTATAGTCTTAATGACTCCGCTGTGCAATCAG
>JABABC010000146.1 GCA_014238445.1 Coxiellaceae bacterium | reverse complement strand
GAATCACCCTACGCACTGCACTACTGCCATCCAAACCATTCATACTATCATGCATCAATACCTCGGTATTGCACGCACAACAGTAGGGATACAACACGCACACACTCAACTGCACGCATTACAACAACAACTCGACCAACAGCCTCATACATCACCCCCTCATGTGTCAGCGTGGAAAGTCAAACACATGCTCTCAGTAGCCACCTTAATTACCACACACGCTTTACACAGAAAAATCAGTTGCGGCGCACACTATTTAATCTAACCTCACCCTGTTATTTCCCTTTCACGGGTATAATACAACCCTCTAATAAAAGATTTACCCCAAAAAATCTGCTACATTATTCCTAACATCACTATAAGGATATAGACATGACATTAAAATACCCGCACCTAACGCGAGCCGCTCAACTCAAACGCTGGCAACCCCTGGTGCATCATAAAAAAGCAGACGTTCGCTTTCTCACTATCCTTATTCCTATCATAGAAACCTTGTATCAGTCCTTACGTGAATCGCTTAAAACCATGCCTAACCTCAGATCTCGACTCTCCGATGCACGCCTCGCTAACCACCTACGCCAAGATGTTATCCAATTATTTTTACCTATGATCACTAAGTGCTGCGTGATTGAAATGCATAAACAAAAAATCAATAAGGCCCTCAATGGAGCCACACCTGAAGAAAGATTCAATGATTTCATAGCTCAATGCACACAAAAAGACATGTACCATCGCTTATGGGAGACTTACCCTGTTCTATTAACGTGCGTTGAAATAAAAGCCACACAATACCAAGCCGCATTACTCGAATTCTTTCAACACCTTGATAATGACATCCCCACACTGGAAACCAGCTTACTTCAGAATAATATCGCTCGATTCACACAATTTAATGCCTCAGGTGACACGCACCGACAGTGTCGTCGTGTTTTCATTGTAACTGCACAGTCTGATAAAGGCTCACAATTACGTTTTGTCTACAAACCACGCAGCTTATCGAATGAACGCTATTTCAGTGAGCTCTGTGAGTGGTACAACCAAACACACACAGCCCTGCCACTCAAAACTGCCCACATCATTGATCGTGATACGTATGGTTATTGTGAATTCATTACGTACCAACCCTGTGACAATAAACATGACATCAATGCCTTTTATCATGCGCTAGGTGAAATCAGTGCGTTACTCTTGGTGATTAATGGTTTAGATATTCACCATGAGAATCTCATTGCCCATGGGTCACATCCGGTGCTTATTGACATGGAATGCATCATGACCCCCGTACTCAAAGCCAATGAGCACACTTACCCCAATGTCGGTCAAAGTTTAATTTTACCGCGACAAACGAATATTAATAAAAAAAGCAAAGGTGTCGATATCTCCGGATTAAGCGATAATGACAATCAACGATCATGGCGTAAAGCCCCTCGATGGCATCAGCCAGGCACGGATGAAATGCACCTAGTCCGAGAAGATTCAGAATTTAAAACGCAAGGTAATACACCGCGCATAAGGAACCAAGCAGCCTCACCCATCACCCATTTTAAAGAAGACTATATCGCAGGCTTTCAGGCGGGGTATCAGACACTACTGGCACATCGTGAAACCTTACTATCAGATCAATCACCTTTATTTCAAGATAAACCCATCACCACACGCTACTTGTTCAGAAGCACCAGTGACTATGCCATTCTACTTCACGAAAGTTACCACCCCCTACTACTAGATGACTCCAAAAAATACGCAGAACACATTGACTGGCTCAATGAAATTCTACCTTATCGACCCTACTATCAATCTATCGTTGTCAGTGAAAGGGAAGATATTCTCAATGGGGATATTCCTTACTTTGAATCGCGCGCCAATGCATCCATCATTTATGATAGCAAGCTACAATCAGTACCCTGTGATTTAGCTCATAACGGTGAAGAACAATGTCGACGCATGCTAAACTCTTTTTCTACTGAACATTTATCCACTCAGTGTCAGCTGATCAATTTTAGTTTTATTGCCTATGAGTGGAATAAAAAAAGCATTAATGAACTTCAAGAACAGAAAAAAACTTCAGCCTCTCAAATGATCAATTGCCAAGAGGTCATTCAACACCTATCCGATCGCGCTACGATTCAAGAAGGGTTTATTAGCTGGCCGCAACTATCTTTTGACGAACACCAGTCTTGGGTTAGCGATCTCAGTGGATTTACATTCTACAACGGCACCATTGGGATTGCCTTCACTTTGGCTCACTGGGATCGATTCCATCAATGTTCAAAGAGTCGGATGCTCACTGAAAAAATCCTAGAGTCCTGTTATCAGGTACTGAGCGACCACCCAGCTATTGGCTTTGGCCTAAATGGTTATGCCGGCCTCCTCTATGCTGCTCACCATATTCACCAATGTGATTACCCACTCGCTGGATCTCTGGTAGAACTACTCATCAAACATAGTCAAAGCACACCGAGCCATCATGATGAAACCTTTGATGTCATGGGTGGCATTTCGCATGACATCACAACACTGCTACATTTCTCAAATCACTACGACATTGACGAACACATTATTCATGACAAAATGGCCCACTTAAAAGACCAATGTTCAGAGCCTGCTACGTTTTGCCACGATGAAGATAGCACATTTGAAGATGGCACCAAACACCCTCCCCTCTTAAGTTATGCTCATGGTATTGCAGGAGCAGCGATTGCTTATTCCCGTTATGCCAAACGATTTAATGATGACTTTTCTAAAGACTGGGTTTTCAAGACAGCTGACTTGCTGGATCACTACTTTGATCATGATCAAGGCTATTGGCCCGATATGCGTCTTTGCTCAGATGCCCGCTCACTGAGTGAAGTCACTGCCCAACCTCCAGCTTGGTGTGGTGGCCACATCGGTATTGGTTTATTTTATATCGAATGCTATGAACAATGGCCAGAGCTTAAAGAACGCGCCAAAAAAAGACTGGAAGATTGCGTTAAGCTTTCCCAAAAAATAACGCATCAAGACAGCTTACTACCGAATTTATGCTGCGGATTTTATGGTGATTTAGATTTCTTATTAGAGCTCAACAAACGCCTGCCGAAAGTTGTTTCACAACCCACGCAACCGATTATTGATAAGCTGATTGAAAAACTACCTGCATGTGAATTTGAGCCTAATTTTATTAGCTTATTTCGTGGTATGCCTAGCTTTCTATACTGTCACCTGCGCGCACAAAAAACCCAAGATATGCCTTCAGCCATTTACTGGTAACAACAATACCTGATGATCACCGATGTGATCGGTATGCGATCTCTGTGTTGATAGTTGATTAGTATTAACTATATTAGGAGCAGTGATTCTTTATAGATCATTGACATTATACTGGAATCAATGTGAGCGTCCCACTAACAAATCATTAATTAACCCTCCTTTTGAAGGATATGTTTAACATTCATTGGCTAGTTAATGATTTGTTTCCGGCCATGTAGTGAATAAAAATTAAACAGCACATGAGAGAACAGAACATAATTTGCATTGTTAACTCTGATCTTTTCAATGATGCATGAATAGGCCCTAGAAAACACGGAAATTCGGCAAGGAACATCACATTTAAACACCAACAAGGGACATTTTGGGTGTGAAAGATCCGCCCTTATGTTATACATACCATCCGCCATTGAATCGCACGTGACGCATGATGATGAAGTTTAATAAAAAAACCTTTCTGTATATCAATCAAACGACAAAAAGCAATAAGTGCAAAGTCTCAGGCAACGTCGACAGAGGTACTACCATTGTTTAGACACCCTCCACATAGACGACCGGTAATACTGAAACCCATGGAGATTGAAGGAAGTGCTAGTTTTGTTAAGCAATGTCAGCAAATCAGAGATGAGTCTGGTTTTGACTCATATGAAGGTGGCAGCTTTAATCCGCATGATTTTGCTTATCTTGCCTTACTCCAGGAAAATCTAAAGCACAATGATGAGAAAGCGCAGAAGTTTCATGTGCCCCAAAGGCATAAGAATGTAGTGTATTGTGGTAGGCAATATTTTGTCAATCAAAGAACCTGCCTTTGGACAGGGAAAGAGCTACTCATCTTATCCTGTGAACATGCAGCGGTAGGGGCATCGAGTCTTTTCAGGAGAGCTGTCACTGTACCTAAATCTGCTGATGATTCATTACAGTTTTATGCGATGATCACACCCAAACCTGAAAATTACGACGAGACAGATAGATACCAACGTCATCTTCAGACATTAAATAGTGACTATCAATCCTCCTACAAAGCCTATTTAAATTTATACCCTTATGTGAGACCTCGTTTGTTCTCCTACTATATCAATGAGGGCTTCAAACGGTCGTTAATACTTCCAGCATTACTCACCAGATCCACCAACAGCTGGACTACAATTTACAGACTACTAAGAGGCAGCAAGAAACTTACTGCAGAAGGTTTTTTGTCCATTATGGGCTGGTTTATGTGCGTCGTAATGCTTCAGAAATTATCTCTAGTGCATTGTGATATGTCTGACGTCAATGTAACCGTGTTTGGTCCAGGCGTTTTATGTCAGCTCATTGATTTAAACTATTTAGTTCATTTAAATCAAGAGGGTGTGCATATAAGCAAGGATCCACTTTCTGCTTACCCAGATCACTGTGCACCGAATAAGGAATATGACCACCTTTCTGATGTGTTTTCTGTCTCCACAAACCTACTAATGTTTTATGCGCTTACGGATGAGCCCTCTAAAGATAAAGCTATCAAAAAACTGCAAGAAATGAACGAATATACGAATGAGCATTTTGATACTCATTACAAAGAAAGAATAGATAAATACTCCACATTTTATATGGAAATCAAAAATCACTCCGTCAATAAGCTTTATGTTGACCTTGCCCCACATCTGCTTAACTTTACAAATTCAGACCGAAGCGAAAGAACTTCAGTATTGGATATGTTTTCAGACCAGAACATTATGGAGATGATCTATGGGAGCTTAAATAGTGTGATGGATTGTGAAGACTACGCGCCTTTATTTATTAAGGTCGACGGTTTGACTTTACGAGATTCGAT
>JABABC010000097.1 GCA_014238445.1 Coxiellaceae bacterium | reverse complement strand
GATTGATGCTCTTGAGGAAGCTGTCAATCGCTTGCCTCAAGTGCAAGGGTCGGTTGCCGGTGAGGTGCATGTGTCACGAGACTGCGGTCGCTTGCTGAATGTTGCTGATAAATTGGCTCAAGCCGCTAAAGACCAATACATCTCAGTTGAGTGGTTTATTTTAGCAGCAGCAGAGGATAAGACAGCAATTGCTTCATTATTGCGAGACTCGGGTGTTGATGTTGAGCGTCTACGTTCAGCTATTGATACGGTCAGGCAAGGAGAGTCGGTGTCAGATCCAGGGGCTGACACTGCACGAGAAGCATTAAAAAAATACACCGTGGATATGACCGAACAAGCTGAACTTGGCAAGCTTGATCCAGTGATTGGGCGTGATGATGAAATACGCCGTACCATCCAAGTCTTACAGCGTCGGACTAAAAATAATCCCGTATTGATAGGTGCCCCTGGTGTCGGTAAAACTGCTATTATTGAAGGTTTAGCACAGCGTATTGTGAATGGTGAAGTGCCTGAAGGAATGCGCAATAAGCGTTTATTAGCACTCGATATGGGTGCTTTAATCGCAGGGGCTAAATTTCGCGGTGAGTTTGAAGAGCGTCTTAAAGCTGTTTTGAAAGATGTCTCTAAGCAAGCAGGACAAGTGATTTTGTTCATTGACGAATTACACACGATGGTAGGTGCTGGTAAAGCAGAAGGCGCTATGGATGCAGGCAACATGTTAAAGCCGGCGTTAGCACGTGGCGAGTTACGTTGTGTGGGTGCGACTACATTGGATGAATATCGTCAGCACATTGAAAAGGATGCTGCGCTTGAGCGTCGGTTTCAAAAAGTATTGGTGGATGAACCTACCGTTGAAGACACCATTGCGATATTGCGCGGTTTAAAAGAACGTTATGAGGTGCACCATGGTGTGGATATCACGGATCCTGCGATTGTGGCTGCTGCTACCTTATCGCACCGCTATATTACCGACCGTAATTTGCCAGATAAGGCGATTGATTTGATTGATGAGTCGGCTAGTCAGTTGCGTATGGAGATGGATTCTAAGCCCGTTGATTTAGATCGCTTAGAGCGTCGATTAATTCAATTTAAAATTGAGCGCGAAGCATTACGTAAAGAGGAAGATGAAGCTTCACACCAACGTTTTTCAGATTTAGAGGAAGAGATTGCATCACATGAACGTGAGTATGCGGATTTAGAATCCATTTGGTTAGCAGAAAAAGCCTCATTGCAAGGTTCATCGCAGCTTAAAGAAGAACTAGAGCAAGCGAAATTAGACCTGGAGGCTGCGCGTCGTGCTACAGATTTAGCACGTATGTCTGAATTGCAATATGGGATTATTCCAAAGCTTGAGCAACAGCTGAGTGATGCACAAGAGGCGGCTGAATCAGTGAATGAGCATCAGTTACTGCGTAATAAAGTCACGGATGAAGAAATTGCGGAAACGGTGTCGAAATGGACGCATATACCTGTAACTAAAATGTTGGAGTCTGAGAAAGAAAAATTATTGCAATTAGAAGCGGTGTTACATCAGTGGGTCATTGGTCAAGATGAAGCGATTAAAGCAGTTTCTAGTGCGATACGACGTTCTCGCGCAGGCCTTGCTGATCCTCATCGGCCGGTTGGGTCGTTTTTATTCTTAGGGCCAACTGGAGTCGGAAAAACTGAGTTGTGTAAAGCCATTGCTTCTTACATTTATGACAGTGATGCGGCTCTTGTTCGTATTGATATGTCTGAATTTATTGAGAAGCATTCGGTTGCACGCTTGATTGGTGCACCTCCTGGATATGTAGGTTATGAACAAGGAGGGTATTTAACAGAGGCTGTGCGTCGCCGGCCGTATTCATTAATTTTATTAGATGAAGTCGAAAAAGCGCATCCAGATATTTTTAATATCTTATTGCAAGTGTTGGATGATGGTCGTCTAACCGATGGGCAAGGACGTACGGTTGATTTCCGCCAAACCATGATTGTGATGACGTCGAATTTAGGTTCAACCATTATTCAAGACCTTCAAGGGGAATCGGATGCTGATATTAAAACGGCGGTGATGGAGGTGGTGACACAAGCATTTCGTCCTGAATTTTTAAATCGGATTGATGAATCCGTGGTGTTCCATCAATTAACTGAAGCGCACATTGTCGATATTGCGAAGGTGCAGCTGCAATTGTTGATTGATCGTTTGTCTGATCAGTCAATGGCGTTAGTGATTTCAGACGAAGCTGTAGCACATATCGCTCAGGTTGGTTTTGATCCGCTTTATGGTGCTCGACCTTTGCAGCGTATTATCCAAACATTAATTGAAAATCCCTTATCTGAAGCTATTTTATCGGGGCGCTATCAAACGGCTTCAGAGATTCAGATAAGCCTGGAAGACAGCCAGTTGGTTTTTAAATAGCCTATTTTTTGTCTTTTTTATGGGGGCTGTTCTTTTGGGTTCAGTTCGGTATGATCTCTATTAGGTATAACTAGGGTCATTATTGATAAGACAGCAGGTGGGTATGATTTCTCGATTGTGCATAGTGTGTGTAGTGTTATTGTTTTCCTGGAGCGCTATTGCTAGTGATGTGACCATTGGCTTTTCAAATGATGTGGATTTTTGGACGTATCCTAAGATACACAGCTATTTAGATAGTTCGCGTAATACGAAAGTCATTTTGCGCTCATATGCATCAGGTTGTGATTTATTGCGGGCGATGCGTCAAGGCGCTGTCGATATTGCCTATATGGATGTTCCTTTAATGTATCAAGTTCAAATGTTGGGTTTGCCCTATGAGACGACTGCAACGGCGGTTACGCGTGCTAGCAATGATCAGGGTCGAGTGAGTCATACGTCATTATTGGTTGCATTAGCTGGCTCGGGTGTAGTGAGTGTTCGTGGTGTGACAGGGAAGAAAGTAGGTGTTGTGCCATGGACGTTAAGTGGAGCAGTCATCCCTCAAATATTATTTCAGCAAGTGGGTGTGTTTGCATCGGGTAATGGCCATGCCTTTCATCGGTATCATCCAGTAAAGTTTTCTTCTTATGCGGATGCAAAAGCAGCTTTAAGGCGTGGTGATGTTGATGTGGTTGGTTATCCTGCAGTAGATATTGTAAATCCACAGCATTATGGTGTGTTTTCCTCATTAGAAAACATACCGAATGCAGGTCTGGTGGTAGCGACTGCAAAGAAAGACAGTGCATCCATTCAAGATATATTGGCTCTGTTAAACTCTATTCCGAAGGGCTCACAGTTTCCAGGTTTAGGGCATATTATGCGATTTGCTAGCCCGCAATCTGTCCCTTATCGGTATTGGATGAAGCAAATGTCTCAGAGTGGTTTGTTTACTGATAAGGCCTGCTCTATACCAGGGGCTTCGTCATTATCCACATAATACACGGCTATTCAGAATGCTGGCATATCATGATGTGTACTTTTCTGAGTGGGTGACTATTCTGTAAGGCGGCTCTTATTGGTGAGCATTGTTTTATGAGAAGGGGTATGGCTTTAGCGGACGAGAGGTGGCTGGTTGTCATGTAGGCTTGTTATGGCAATGATATTATCTGTTACCTTCCTTTGTAAGCTTATCTATATTCTAGTGTCTTTTGTTTATTTTGTGATCACCTCAATGTTGGATCAAGCAAGTTGAGTACACCGTGAGGGACTTGATGTTTCTTGTTCCATTTTGATGTATTGGTAGATAAAAGATAGACTTAGAGGGTTTCATCGCTGGTTTTCCACACTTCTATCCACAGAAATTGTGGATGATATGTTAGAGATTCTTAAGTGAGGCTCAGTTAAAAGATACTGGGCTATCACTAGTGATTGGATGATCCATTATCATGGATATAACTGTATAGATTTAAGATTTCTTTAATTTCCATCCTGTAGACTTGCGCGCTTAGTAGTAACCTATGTCATTGATAAGGGGTGGCTGTGTTGAGTGAACCTTTGTGTAATAAAAAAAGAACACATGCTGACATAAAGCCTAGTCATGTGGGGTATCAAGAACCTTTCAGCGGTCATCCAGTGCACCAGAAAAGGCGTTTATCTGGTATATTTAAACTGCCTTCTGCGCCAGGTTCGGTTCAGTCTAAGCGAGTGGGGCTCGTTTCGCGAGACAGCACCCCTGATATTGGTGATAAAAAAAACGGTTTTACTGCCTGTGATACCTATAACACTCATGCAAAGTATATAGTTTCTCCCTGAAGTCCTATGGACTTATTTGAGGATGTTCCTGTATTATCTCGCTCAGATCATGTGCCCCAGAACTCAGGTTGTAAGACAGTGCCAGTGATCATTTTGCAGAGTCAAGGTCAACAGTTAGATCATAAGATTGGTGTTAAGGGCCATGATGAGCGTGTCAGTCATAGTGATAGGTTGGATGATAAGTATGATAAGTATGATGATTATGATGAAGAGTTATGTAAAATTTTTGAGTCAGTAGGTATCTGCGGGCCTTAGAAAAAGGTGTTATTGCTCAATCATGTGAGTGATTTTTATAGGATTAATGCGTGTTACAGCATAGGGAGTGTGTTTATTTGAAATAATGTGATGGTGTGTGGGGGGTGTATGAACTTTGTAGTGGGTATTACAGGTGAATTTCTAGAGAGTGTTTTGCAGCTTCATGATTGTCCAGAGGAGTTTTTTCGCAGTCTTGTAGTGGAGTTGCATAAGCAAAACTATCAATGTCATATGGCATTTAGAGCTAGAGTTTTAGGGGGCTCGCTTAGTTTATTGCTGGAGTGTTTCGAAACTTTTAAGCCTTACGCGGAGTTAGGCTTTATTTGTGAAGCAATTGCAGACCGTTTGAGAGACTTAGGACAACGTTCTAGGGTGAGTACTTTTCAAGATTGTTCCAGAGATTATGTGCGTCATCTGGAGGGGATAAAGAAGTGGCCCGTGAAGGTGAAGAAAGACCCAGTGGATTTTATTTTTTCCTCTAAAGCCCTATCGGATGCGCGGGCGTTGAAGCCACATCATATCTTTCAAGTTGCGTGGGAGAAGGGTAATGATCTAAAACAGGCAATGGTTGTGAATGACCCAAAAAAAACAACTTATTGGTGTTTTGATTTTGATGAGACGTTATTTTCAACGCTTCAGGGAGCTGCGCGATTAAATCATCATTTAATGAGGAGCATGCAAAAACTTGTACAACAGGGCTGTGCTTGTATTTTAACAGCTCGAACTGACCCACTGTACTTGTATAACCTAGTGGTTACATTACTGGCATCTCCAGAGTGTTCGATCGATGTGCCAATTTCGAAGTTTGATCGAAAGAAATTTGAAGATTTATCTCCGCAGTGCATTAACACTTTAAACCGTAGAGTGACAGAGCATATATCTTGCTCTGTCACTCCGAGGCATCGAAAGGAGTTGTTGCGTGAATTAATGGCGCATTTGAAGGCTGTTTTGTACACTGATGTTGATGATAAATCACCTTGGGAGGTTGAGGAGATACCTCGAAATGGTTTGATATTTTTTATGAACACGAGAGTCCAAATGCTGGTGAATGATAGGGCCCCTCATCTTTTTAAATGGCCAGCCTTGAAGGGTGACTTTGCTCGTATGATATGGAGTAGCTATCCGCACTTTTCTCGGGTCGTGTTAGTGGATGATAATCAGGCTCAGTGTGATGATTGGCGTGATGTCAGTGAACGAGCAGTGGCTTATCGGGTGCAGCAGTCGTTTTTAGGCGATATACCGTTAGTTTGTCGAGAAATAGCAAGATTGGCTTCAGATAAGTTCTTTTTGCGGCCAGATCCTCCGTCAACTATTACGAATACTAAAGCTTTGTAGGTTACGTTATTGGCGTCGGCATGTATCGTTATGGTGTTATCAAAAAATGTTTTTGGCTATCAATTTTTGTAATATACTGTTTTTAAATATTTTTCCTTAATTATTGAGTTATTCGCCTTAAGATTAACTTAAGGTTAATTAGCTATAATAAAGAGCGAGTTGTTTGTAACCTGAAAGCTATTTGAGATGTCATATGATTAAGCACCTGTATGTCCCAGCCTATATCGAGAAGGACACGACTATTGAAGTTCTTGATGTGCATGTCACAGAAGGGGCTCGTTTGCGTCGTGGGATGGTGATGGTGACTTTGCGTCAAGATGGTGTTTTATTGCCAATACGTGCAGAACAAGATGGTTGGATTCGATTTGTTTCAGTGAAGCCAAAGCAAACGGTTGAGAAGGGTCATTTATTATTGATTGTCGATATGGTTGAAACTACCGATTACCGTGTTGATCCTGCAGAGTTTAATACTGCGACTGAATTAGGACATGATGGTCGTCGAGGTCTAGAGCGTGCTGGACAGAAAGCTTTGGGTGATCATGCGCGTGCTTTATTTGAAGAAGCGAGCCAGGAAAGGGGTATGGGTCAATTTAACGGGTTGCAGCAGCATCCCTTGATGCAGAACATGAAAGAAGGTGTCCCACCAAAAATGAGCTCAGACGCAGCGAATAATCCTGAAGCCATTAAAGAGCTTGAAAATGCTGCGAATGATCCAGAGTTGAAACTGCATTTAGGCCAAGAGTTACAAAAACAATTAGATATACAGCCAGGCCCTTCTGTTTCGCCGACACCTAGACCTGGAGGGTAACGGTGAATTATTCCTTATCGCAGATTATTATTCATGCTGATATCGAGGCATTGAAGAAAAGCTTGATGATCATAGAGGATGTCAGTTACATCGATGAGTATGGTTACACGCCACTGATTGAAGCGGTGATTGTTGATGATGTCGGTAAAGTGGCCGTGCTGCTAGAAGCAGGTGCGGATGTGGATCAGCAGGATTTTACGGGTCGTACGCCATTACACTGGGCTGTGTTCAATAATAATTTAAAGATCTTACGCTGTTTGTTAGATGCTGGGGCTAATGCTAATGCGTATAGTATTGTCAGTGAGCCTGTATTAACTCGTCCATTATTGCGTGGGCAAACCGATTATAAAGACTTATTGGTTGAACATGGTGCTTCATTATCTTTTGTGCATGATTATGTGAATGCTAAGTTATTAGGCCATCGATTTGAGCTTATTGGCAGTGTAGATATTGTTGATACGGAAGGTGTATTTACTGAAGTGGATTTTGAGGGTTTTCATTTAGAATTTTGTTTGGCATTAATTGCGCACTCCTTAAAAACATTTCGTCATCAATATGTTTCGCGCACATTATCACCATGGTTTAAGGACGTTGATACGATCATTGATGCATTGATCCGGGCTCAGGTGTGGCCTAAATATGATCATTACTTATTAAATGCTTCATCCCATTATACTGAAATTCAAGGGTGGTTGAAGCAAGATCCTTTGGTGATCCCTATCAGTCAGGAGGGACATGCTTTTACATTGGTCAAGTGTGGTGATTTATTTGCAATTTGTGATCGCAGTGAGCACCTGACAACAGAAGATAGTATTGCGATTTATTATATGAATCGCCCCTCTCGTTTGAACGTTGATCTGATTGTTGACGTGGTGTATCAGAAGTGTTCGTTTGAAGCTATTGTGTCTCATCTAAAAAAAGCGTTGGGCTTATTTGAAGTGGCTCAAATTCCTTTGCGTTCTCAGATAACAGGTAACTGTTCATGGGCTAATGTGGAGGCGATTATTCCAGCGCTGTTTTACATGTTGCATGCGGTGGATTCCCACGCTAAGAAACGCACAAAGGACAGTCTCGTCGCGGATAGTTTAGAGTTATTCTTCCGTTGGCGTGATTGGGATACGGGGCGTTCTCTGCAGTTTTGTATGCAAAATTATGATACCGCATCACCTGCGCGTAAAGCGTCAATCACCGCGTTATTGGCGGCTGTGTTGGTGCAACGGTTGTCTGCACAGGTTGATGATCATGTGGTTTGGGCCAAGCAAATTATTCCTTTTTTGAAAAATGAAGACTATGCTTATGTGTTGGAAAGTTATATCGCAACCTATACTCAGGGCGCACCAAGCGAAGTGGGTAAGAATCTCTCTGAGTTGCTCACGATTTATGAGCGCGAGGAAGGGTTAGGGTAAGGCGTACCTTTATTTGTAGCCTTATGGTATGCTGGCCCTTTTTTGATATTGTGTCATTATGAAACAATCTGCCATCAATTACTCAGCTTATCATCAACAGGTGAATCGTTATTTATCGCAATATCAGCAATCTGTAGCTTTGTACCACGAAGTGGCTGATCGTTTATTGGATCGATTGGAGTTGATGCGTTTTACACCCGAAGTCCTACTGGATATGGGTTCAAAGGATGGGTATTCAACGGCCTATCTTTTGCAACATTATCCTCAATCAACGATTCATACAGTGGAAGATCAACCTGCTTGGTTTGATGCTTTTTCATCAGCTTATTGTCATTCGCACATTCATACCCATGTTAGTGATCTTGAACATTTACCATTGGCTGATCAGTCGGTTGATTGTGTTTTTTCAAGTCTTGCTGTGTCATGGTCAAATGATTTTGAGGCCTCAGTGCAGGATTGGCTGCGTGTACTCAAACCAGAAGGTATGATTTTATTTTCCTGCCTTGGAGTAGATACGCTAAAAGAGTGTCGACAGTCCATGGGTGCGATAGGACGCTTGTCATCTGTGCATGCCTATACAGATATGCATTGGGTGGGTGATATTTTATTGGCTCAAGGGTATGTGGATCCTGTGGTGCATATGGAGACATTGACGGTCCACTATGAGTCATTGGATGCGTTATGGCGTGATCTGCGTAGCACCATGGCTGTGAATGTTCGTGTTGATCGCTCGCGAGGATTACTAACACCACGGCAGTGGGAGGCGATGTCAACCCATTATGCCTCGCTGCGTGATGAGCGTTGGCGTTACCCTGTGACGTTTGAAATCATTTATGGGCATGCGCTCGCACCAAAGGAACGTGTTGCTGAAACAAAACCCCAGGTATCAGAAAGTGTTTTTCCTATCGATCAACTGACGGTACGATCGCATCAAAAGGAGTAATCATGTCAGCGTTATATGATATTGAAGTGGCTCGGTTAAATGGTGAGCGTTGTGTGATGCGCGAGTATGCGGGTAACGTTTTATTGATTGTGAATGTCGCCAGTCGTTGTGGTTTTACTAAACAGTATGCAGAACTTCAGAAACTCTATGAACGTTATCATTCAGAAGGTTTGGAGATCTTAGCTTTTCCCTGTAATCAGTTTG
>JABABC010000167.1 GCA_014238445.1 Coxiellaceae bacterium | reverse complement strand
GGCCCGAGGCCCGGCGAATTTAAAACAGGATGCAGAAGTAAAACAAAAGTACACCCCATACGAACCTGCAAGTCCCAGAACGACGGAGAGCCAAATAAACCAAGAGAAGATAAAAGCGACTAATGTGCCGTGTGTGTATTGTGGTACACGAACACTGGAACCTGTCAAAGGTAACATGGCGCTAATTTCAGCAAAAGTAAAGGCAATGATGATTAACGCTATGCCTCCTATAATCCAGGAAATGATGGCGGCTGGTCCTGCGATCTGAGAAGTGTAGTAGGCAGAAAACATCCAGCCTGAACCAAGGATTGCACTGACAGAGGTGAAGAGTAAGCCATTCGGTGTAAGTGAGCGCTTTTGAATCATGAAGTTTCACTGTGATTAATTTAAAGTGCAATAGTCTAAACGGAATTGTAGTTGGGGTCATTAAAAGAATCATGGCCCTGAATATGCAAAACACGCTATACTCTTTTCCGTCATTCAATGAGGTTATTCTATATGGTTAAAGATGCACCAAGAGTGTTAGTTGATGGTTCTTCTTATTTGTTTCGCGCCTATTATGCAATGCCATCTCTAACAACTCAGCAAGGCTTTCCATCGGGTGCTATTTATGGCGTGATTAATATGTTGAAACGCTTGCTGAAAGATTACCCTACAGCGGAAGTGATTGTGATCTTTGATACTAAAGGCAAAACGTTTCGACATGAATTATACCCTGAGTATAAAGCGAATCGCGCTGAGATGCCTGTTGAATTAGCGCAACAGATAGAACCCCTGCATGAAATCATTGAAGCTATGGGATTTCCTCTTATCAAAGTGCCTGGTGTGGAAGCTGATGATGTCATTGGTACTTTGGCATCAGGGTTTTCTAAAGTGGGTCAAGCGGTTTTGATTTCAACCGGTGATAAAGACATGGCGCAATTAGTGAATCAGCAGGTCACGTTAGTGAATACGATGACGAATCAAGTATTAGATTGCGCGGGTGTGAAAAAGAAGTTTGGTGTGCGCCCTGATCAAATCATTGACTACTTGGCATTAGTAGGTGATACCTCCGATAACGTGCCGGGCATTCCCAAGGTGGGCCCGAAAACAGCAGCGAAATGGTTGCAGCAGTATGATAGTGTTGCCGGTATTATGGAGCATGCTGAGGCAATTAAAGGTAAGGTGGGCGAGTATTTACGTACCCATCTAGAGCAGTTAGTCTTATCTCAAGAGCTGGTCACTATTCAGCGCTTAGTAGCTTTGCCTGCGATAGAGACTTGGGCCATGTCGCCTCCTAATCATGCTGTGCTTAAAACATGGTATGCAGAATTGGATTTTTCTACGTGGTTAAAAGAGTTGCCTGCAGCACCCGTTGAAGAGGATGGTGTTCTTCATGTTGTTAACGAGAATAGTTATGAGGTGATTTTAGAAAAGGAAGCTTGTTTATCTTGGGTGGATAAAATTCAACAGGCGGAGGTGTTTGCTTTAGATGTTGAGACCACTAGTTTGGATGATATGTCAGCAGAGCTGGTTGGTATTTCACTGGCCGTTGCTCCCGGAGAGGCGGCCTATATTCCATTGAGGCATGATTACCCTGAAGCACCTGAGCAATTGGATCGTCATTGGGTATTAGAGCAGTTAAAACCTATTTTACAAGACAAGACTCGTCGTGTTGTAGGGCATAATATTAAATATGATTGGAAGGTGTTGCGAAGAGCTGGACTGGAAATTCTAGCACATTGCGAGGATACGTTACTTCAATCGTATGTGTTACATAACGTGACAGTGCGACATGATATGGACACCTTGGCAGAGAAGTTTTTAGGGTATCAAACAACCACGTATGAGTCTGTTGCAGGGAAAGGTGCTAAGCAAAAAACATTTAATGAAATTACATTAGACATTGCGGCTCCTTATGCCGCAGAAGATGCGGATATAACATTACAATTATTTTGTCAATTTGAGCAGGCTTTGAAAGCGGAGCCAACGTTGCAGTCAGTGTATCAAAAGGTTGAGCAGCCTCTATTATCAGTATTAATGCACATGGAATACCATGGAGTGTTATTGGATAGTGATTTATTGTGCCGGCAAAGTGCAGATTTATCAGTGGAGATTGAGCGACTGGAAAAGGAGGCGCATCAGTTAGCTGGCGCACCTTTTAACTTAGCATCACCTAAGCAATTGCAAGAGATCTTATTTGAGCAGTTAAAATTACCTGTCATTAAAAAGACACCTAAGGGGCAGCCGTCGACAGCAGAAGCTGTTTTGCAAGAATTAGCTGCAGATTACCCTTTACCTAAAGTCATTGTGCAGTATCGCAGTTTGGCAAAATTAAAATCCACATACACCGATAAGTTGCCGCTGCAAGTCAATGCGCAGACGGGTCGTGTGCACACCCATTATAATCAAGCGGTCACTTCCACAGGACGTTTGTCATCCAATAATCCAAATTTGCAAAACATTCCTGTGCGTACTGCAGAAGGTCGCCGAATTCGTCAGGCATTTATTGCACCTAAAGGAAAAGTGATTGTTGCAGCAGATTACTCGCAGGTAGAGTTGCGCATTATGGCGCATTGTTCACAAGATAAGGGAATGGTTCAAGCGTTTGAGCAAGGCTTGGATATTCATCAGTCAACCGCTGCGGAAGTCTTTGGTGTTGCTGTGGAGGCTGTGACATTAGAGCAGCGCCGACATGCTAAAGCGATCAACTTTGGTTTGCTTTATGGGATGTCAGCATTTGGTTTATCTAAGCAGTTGAATGTTGATCGTCAAGCGGCTCAGCACTATATTGATTCGTATTTTTCGCGTTACCCAGCCGTGTTAGCTTATATGGAATCTGCGCGTCAACAAGCAGCAGATCAAGGTTATGTTACAACGATGATAGGGCGTCGTTTGATGATACCAGAGATTCAATCGTCGAATGGTATGCGACGAAAGGCGGCGGAGCGTGCTGCTATCAATGCACCTTTGCAGGGCACTGCTGCTGATCTCATTAAGTTGGCGATGATTCAATTGCATGTGAAAATACCTGCCACGGGATTAGACATGACTTTAATGATGCAGGTGCACGATGAGTTGGTATTTGAAGTCAAGCAGTCTGATCAAGCTGCAGCGATGGCATTGATTCGCGAGTCTATGGAGCAGGTGATGGCATTGTCTATTCCGTTGATCGTTGATATTGGTGTGGGTGATAACTGGGAAGTGGCGCATTAATCTGAGGTAAAAGTATGTTGAAAGGTAGGCAAGTCAAGCAGCAAAAACAGTTGGCCGCTCAAGCTGCACTGGAATATGTTCCTGTTGATGGTGTGATTGGTGTGGGTACAGGGTCAACGGTGGCCTATTTTATTGAGGCTTTAGCGACAATCAAGCATCAGATTAAATCGGCCATTCCTAGCTCTCAAGCCACTCGTTTATTACTGGAAGCGCAAGGTATTCCTATTGCAGAGTTGAATCATGTGTCCTCTGTGGACGTGTATATTGATGGTGCCGATGAATTTAATCCGTATTTATCATTGATTAAGGGTGGCGGTGGCGCATTAACGCAGGAAAAAATCATTGCATCAGCCAGTCAACAGTTCGTGTGTATTGTGGATGCGAGTAAAGAGGTGGCGTGTTTGGGTCATTTTCCTTTGCCAGTTGAAGTGCTTCCGATGGCTCGCAGTTTTGTAGCGCGTGAGATCGTTCGGATCGGGGGTCATCCAGAGTATCGCGAAGGGTTTAAGACTGATAATGGGAATGTCATTCTCGATGTCTATCAATTAGATGTGAGTGAGCCGATGGCCATGGAGCAGCGATTGAATCAAATCCCTGGTGTAATTACGAATGGGTTATTTGCTATGCGTGGTGCAGATTTGGTCTTGCTAGCTGATCAAACGGTTAGGCGGGTTTTTCCACGTTCATGTTCGCGGGGTGAGGATTAACCTTTTTCTGGCTGGTTGAGTGAATATGATCACGTAGCGCTAAAATGGTTTGATCAAAGTCGTAGAGGTCATTTTGCCAGTCGATTGATAGTGCGCGTTCGTGTTCATTCCAGGTTGAGATGTCGGCTTCATTATGCTGGATTTTACATTCCAGTTTATCAAGTGCAAAGACCAGCTTAGCTTCAGGTGTTTCGCGTGCTTCAAACTCCAACCATAAGCGATGAATATCACCACCGATAGGAGGGCCGATCAACGTGGCAATGTGCTCAATGGCGGCTTCTTCTCGGGCTTGTTTGTTGGCATGATCGGCTTCAGTGATAAGATCAAACACGGGGATATCGCCAGCTAATGCTTCGACGCAGTCGTGAATGATCGCCATTTTTAACGCGTGGAGTAAATTAACGGGTTGTTCAAGGTTGGGGTGAATCACAAGTAATAAGAGGGATAGGCGCCATGAGTGCTCGGCAACGCTTTCTTGCCGACCTGATGAGGTCCAGCTGTGACGTAATTCATTTTTGAGTTTTTCCATGAGCCCCATAAAAGACATTATACTATCTATATTCGTTGTCATGCCTTTTTCCTACTGATTGATACTTGTGTGTCATGATACCAGAGAGGGTGGTGATTTGTCGTGAATTTACCGGTTAAATTAAGGTTTTCCTAAGCTTAAAACTGGGTATGTGAGCTTGCTATTATGTACTCAGGAAGTATAATGCGTGCTCATGTTGTACCAGGTTTGAGCTAATATTGAACTACTCACGGTCGTTTGTGAGTCATTAAAGGTAAGGTTTAGTGGGCTGTTCAGACGCTTGGTGGCTATCGACAACCTGTTACAACGCATGAATGACAATGATATATCTAAGGTAGCTACCGCTAGCTTTAGGTAAGAGCATAATGAAGGAGAGGCTCATGTTAGTCTTAACAAGATCTATTGGAGAAAGGCTGATTATTAATGACGGTGAGATTAAGATCAGCGTACTGGAAGTAAAAGGTAATCAAGTTCGTATTGGTATTGATGCGCCACGTGATGTGTCTGTGCATCGTGAAGAGGTGTTTGATCGTATTCGTGCCGAGAGTCAAGAGAAGTCAGATACAACTTTAGGCTAGTACGATCTATTGATTGAATGAATGACTAAGCAGAGCAGTAACGCTCTGCTTTTTTTTCATTCAGTGGATTCTACGGTAATTCCAGATTGATTGAGCAATGCTGTTGTGCGGGGTGTTCTGCCACACATTTGTATAAAGACATCAAGTGGAGGTATGGATCCGCCCAGTGCAAGAAACGTTTCTTTGTAGCGTTGAGCGGTAGTAGGGTCAAACGGACCATTTTTTTCAAACAGTGAAAATATATCCGCTGCCATGACTTCTGCCCATTTGTAGCTGTAATAGCCTGCACTATAACCCCCTGCGAAGATATGACTAAACCCATGTTGGAATCGATTATAGGCAGGCAGTGGGTATAACCCTGTTTGTGATCGAACACTATCCAAGCAAGCTTGAATGGCATTGGATTGTGCGGGATTGAATTCCATGTGTAAGCGAAAATCAAATAACGCAAGCTCCAATTGACGTATCATTCCCATGGCAGATTGAAAATGTTTGGCGCGTTGCATTTTTTGAAAGAGCTCTGCTGGTAGCGACTCCCCAGTTTGATAATGCTTCGTAAGGATTTTTATACAGTCTTCTTGCCAGGCGTAGTTCTCAAGGAATTGACTAGCCACTTCAACCGCATCCCATGGGATACCGGTGATTCCGCTAGCGCCTAAGTAGTTCACCTGGGTCAGCATGTGTTGTGTGGCATGTCCAAATTCATGAAATAAGGTGACAACATCGTCGTGCGAGAGTAATGCGGGAGTATCGTCGGTTGGCGGCATAAAATTGCACGTAATGAAGGTGACTGGGTATTCAAAGGAGCCAGGTTTGGGTTGGTATCGATTGCGACAGTCATCCATCCAGGCACCGCCACGTTTATTGTTACGGGCATATAAGTCTAAGTAAAAATGACTGATTAAGTTTCCCGATAGGTCAGTGACACGGAAGCATTGCACCTCTTTATGCCAACTATCAAATGTGAGGCATTCTGAGATTTTCAGATGAAAGAGTCGTTCAACAATGGAGAATAGGCCTTGGATAACTTGAGGGGCAGGGAAGTAGGGGCGCAGCATTTCATCGGACAAGTCGTAGTATTGGTGGCGATACTGTTCGCTAGCATAAGCAATGTCCCACGCATTCAAGGTATCAAGATTCAGTTCTGTTTGAGCATAGTGTTGCAGAGCTTTAAATTCTTTATGAGCTTGTGGTTGCGAGGCTTTGAGTAAATCATCAATAAATTGTAGAACCTCTGTTGGGTGATTGATCATTTTGGTGGCTAATGAATATTCTGCTGTATTGTTAAAGCCTAGTAGTTCAGATAGCTCAAGGTTTAATGTTAAAATATGATGCATTAATAAAGAGTTATCTTTTTCAGGATGATGCGGGCCTTGATCCGATGCCCGTGTACAATAGGCTTTGTAGAGCAATTCTCTGAGCTCTGCATCTTGAGCGTGTTGCATAACGGTAAGGTATGACGGCGCATCTAATGTGAGTAGCCAGCCGGTTTTTCCACAGTCCTGAGCTTTTTGTGCAGCAGCCGTCATAAAACGTTCGGGTAGACCCTGCAGTTGTGAGCGTTCAGTGATCAGGTGTTGCCAGCTATCGGTGGTGTCCATCAAGTTGGCTTCAAATTGTGTCGATAGTGTGGAGAGCTCTGATGAAATGACTGCGTAGCGTTCTTTTTTTGTTGGGGATAAGGCTATTCCCGCTAATGTAAAATCACGAAGTTCATGGTTGATAATAGTCTGTTGTGCGGTGTCGAGTTCGTTAAAGTGGTCTGATGCTTTGAGTTGTTGTAATGCATTAAACAGTGCGTGGTGATGCCCGATCCAGGTGGAAAATTCAGATAAATGGGGTAAGCAGGCTAGGTAAGCTGTTCGAAGATCTTCAGAGTCTTTGACATTATGTAAGTGTGAAATGGGGCTCCAGAAATGATGCAGTTCGGCACTCAGCTTTTCTAAAGGTGCCATTAAGTTATCCCAGGTGGGATCTTCTATACTGTTGAGTAGTTGGGTGATTGTTTCGCGTTGTTGGGTGAGTTGTTGTGTAAGATGGAGTTCAATCGATTGTGGGTCAATGGATGTAAATGCTGGAAGTGATTGCGTCATAGTGTTTGCCAGTCAGTCAGTGAGGAGGATATTGGATCAAAAAAAAAGGTGTTATGCAACAAGCAGGTACTTTAAAATTAGAACTCTGTTAAGCGGTTCGGTATAATGGCTGAAATCATTAAGGGGTCCTGTTCATGTCTATTCGTTCTTTTGAGTCAATGCGCCCATCAATTGCTGAAACCGCCTACGTGGATGCCGACGCTACAGTGATCGGTGATGTGGTGATTGGTCATGAAAGTTCGGTATGGCCAATGGCCGTGATTCGAGGGGATGTTAATGCTATTCGTATTGGTCAGCGTACGAGTGTTCAAGATGGTGTTGTGATTCATGCAACCCATGCAGGACCCATGACGGGTGAAGGTTATGGTACTCACATGGGTGATGATGTGACCTTAGGGCATCAGGTCATTGTGCATGGCTGTACGATTCATGATCGTGTTTTGGTCGGTATGGGTGCTAAGTTACTCGATGGGGCTGTTATTGAGAGTGATGTGATGATCGGCGCAGGTTCATTAGTGTCACCAGGAAAGCGTTTAGAAAGTGGCTACTTGTATTTTGGTTCACCGGTAAAGCAGATGAGGCAGTTGACTGATGAAGAGCGTGTGTATTTACGTTATACCGCTAAACATTATGTGACATTATTTCAGCGTCACATAGCGGGTTCATCATAAATTGTTAGCTGGTGTTAGGCATGGGATGGTGATGGTAGTAAGGTGTGGTGAGTGGTGATTAAATACTGACATAACTGATCTTCATAGTGTTGATATTTCCTGCTCGGACCAACAAAGCCATTGACCATGACCACAAAGATGAGTTTTCCATTATGTTGCGTGTTGATATAGCCGGCTAAGCTACTAATGCCT
>JABABC010000215.1 GCA_014238445.1 Coxiellaceae bacterium | reverse complement strand
CTCTGTGTCAGTGCTGTGGCTAATGCTGCATCACGAATAGGATCGGGATCACGTGGTGCTGTGCCTTTGATCGGTTGAGTGATGACGTGTCGATCTTGAATGCGGATAAAGCGCTCGGGTGAATGGCTGAGTATGTCACCCCATGGCGTGTGAAAAAAACCGCTGAACGGCGAGGGGTGTTGTTGACGTAGGTGTTGGTAGGCCGTAAAGGGTGATCCTTGAAATGTGGTTTGAAAGCGTTGACATAAATTCGCTTGATAGCAATCGCCGTCACGAATGTGTTGTTTAAGTTGGTGAAAAGCTTGGTGATAATCAGCCTCACTGAGGCAAGGTGTGAAGGCCTGTTCCAGTTGAAAGCTTTGTTGTGAGTGGTGAGTTTTTTTCGGTTTTTTCAGGGTATTTTGAATGCTCTGCAGTGTTGGGTGGGCTGGTTCGAGTGATGAGATGAGCCAGGCTTCACCACGTTGGTGATCGATTACAATGCTCCAATCGTAGATACCGATCACTGCATCCGGTAGCGCAATGTCGCGGTAGCGATGATGCGGCAAGGTTTCGAGTTGATGACCGGCATCATAACCCATAAAGCCCAATGCACCGGTGGTGAAAGGCAGGTGTTTGGGTGCGTCAGTGACACCAGTGAGTTGACCCATTTCAGCTTTTAGTACATCAAAAATAGTATCGTGTGAATAGTGCGTTTTTTCATCCGTTTGAATGTGTTGGCAGCCACCATAAGAAAATAACCGTTTGTGTGGAGCGGCACTGATGATGTCATATTGGCGATAGGTGTGCGTTACACGTCCACTATCGAGAAAAATCGCAAAAGGCCACTGGGCAACATGAGCAAACAGTTCGCCGGAATCGGAGGGGTAGGGGATGGCTAGACAGGTCATGATTGTGGTGCTTGCTTCTTAAGGTTAAAGTACGCATCATATTGTACCCAAAAATCAGCCCGGAGATAGGGTTATGGCATCCATTTTGGCATTTGATACCGCGACAGCCACTGGTTCTGTTGCTGTTTTGCACGAAGGGCGTTGTATGGCTCGCACGGAGTCGATGCCGCGCGAACATTCACAGCGTATGTTGCCTTTAATCGATGCGCTACTTCAAGAAGCAGGTGTCGCGCTATCATCATTAGACGCGATTGCATTTACCCATGGCCCTGGCAGTTTTATGGGCGTGCGATTAGCCACAGGCTTTGCGCAAGGTTTAGCCTTTGGTGCGAATATCCCTTTAATTCCTTTGTCGACTTTACAGGTGTTGGCTCAAACGGCTTATCAATCTCAAGGTGTTGCGCGCGTGTTAGCGGCTTTGGATGCGCGGATGGACAGTCTCTATTGGGGGGGGTATGTGTGTGATGAGCAGGGTTTAATGCAGTCTGTGTTATCAGATGCGCTCACTCGTGCGGATGCTTGGGTGTGGCCTAGTGATGATTGGAATTGTGTGGGTAATGCCTGGGCTGTGTATCGTGAGGTGTTTCCGAGCAGTTCTTCAAACATTGAGCAGTGTGCTTCTGAATGTGTGCCGAATGCTGAAGCCATGTTGCCTTTAGCGCAAGCCCGACTGGCTGCAAAAGCCACGGTGAGTCCGATGGCCGTCGAGCCCATGTATCTGCGCAATCACGTGGCGAATGTGCCGAGCAAATAATCCATTGAGGAAGATGTGATGACACAAGAATTGAGCCACGCTGTGCTAGGCAGCCCACTGGGGCGAACGGTCACCTATCAAGATCAGTATGCACCTGAATTATTAGTGTCCATCCCTCGTGCAGCAAATCGTTCCGTGTTAGGTATCACTCAAGCTATACCCTTTTCGGGCTCCGACCGTTGGACGGGGTATGAGTTGTCATGGTTGAACCAGCAAGGTAAGCCTGAGGCCGCTTTATTGTTATTAGAGGTGTCGTGTGATTCAACCTGCCTTATTGAGTCTAAGTCTTTGAAACTATACCTAAATTCTTTCAATCAGACGCAGTGCGAGGATCAGCACGCTGTCAAAGCCTGCTTACAGAAAGACCTATCAAACGCAGCCCAAGGGGAGGTGAGTGTTACTTTGCAGTCGTTATCGGAGTGTGAGGGGCGTGCTTGGGGAAGCTTTCAAGGGCAGTGTTTGGATGCCTTAGATGTGAATTGTACTGTTTACACAGTAGATCCCAGTTTGCTAACCAATCGCACGGGTGATGTGATCTCAGAGACGCTGTTTACGCATTTATTTAAGTCCAATTGTTTCGTCACAGGGCAGCCCGATTGGGCATCGGTGGCTGTGCATTATAAAGGTCAACCGATTGATTATATTGGACTATTTAAATACTGGGTGTCTTATCGTCAGCATAACGAGTTTCATGAGATGTGTGTTGAGCGCATGTTTACCGATATTTTGCGTATCTGCCAACCTCAAGCCTTATGCGTGGAAGCCTGTTTTACCCGAAGAGGTGGTCTGGACATTAATCCATGGCGAGCGACGCCGGGGTTTATGCCAGATCTGACAGAACACGTGTTGCGGCAATAATCACCTGGCATTGATTGCCTGATCATGTGTCTTTTTTTACCAAAAAAGCATGAAATTTAAGATTTCCTTAATCTATTTTATATATAGTAGAGATTACTCTTATTGAGCTTTTTTATCCCCCTTGAACAACCATACTGATCGAAAACGTTATGCCTGAATCTAAAGACCAAAAATCTTCCGCTATAGAAGTCGCAGCCTTGGCATTGCAAAAAGCAAAGCTACGGGAGATGTATGCTTTAGCAGAGGATGAAAAGAAAAAGAATCAGTTCACGGTTAAAAATTCCGAAAAGACAGAACAAAAATTTATAGCAACGGTTAAGTTTAACGATGACCCATCGTCTTCGGGTGGTGATGGTAGTACCTCTAGTGAAGATGGTTCTGATGATGAGGCATCTAATAAGGATCAGTT
>JABABC010000214.1 GCA_014238445.1 Coxiellaceae bacterium | reverse complement strand
TCATGGGTGTGATGGTTTGGGGGTGCAACAACTGTTTGATCCATTAAAAGTGGTGATAAATCCCTCGCAAAGTTTAGCGGGTGGTGCCGTGCGTGGCTGGGATCGTCGGAACCATTATTATTTTCAACTGTTGGAGTCGTTGTCGCGACATTATCAATTTAATGTGGAGCAACCTTTTTCAGTCTTACCAGAACAGGTTCAGCATGTTTTATTGTATGGTAGTGGTGATGAGGTGATTACATTTGCTTATAAGGGTGCGCAAAACCAGCCGGTTGAACGTGATCATCCATTTGAAGGTATGATTCCCAACATGCAGCGTCGTTATCATGAAACGGATTCGACGGCTGTGCGAGAAGAGCTTGCAAAATATTTAACGTTAAGTCCTTGCCCAGATTGTGATGGCGAGCGCATCGGTCATCAGTCACGTCATGTGCGCGTGGGTAATCATCGGTTACCTGAGGTGGTTCAATGGTCCATACAGTCTGCCCATCAATGGTTTGAAACGTTAGAGTTGCCAGGCAAGCAAGGCGAGATTGCAGAAAAAATCATTAAAGAAGTCGTGGGACGTTTAGGCTTTTTAGTGAATGTGGGTTTAGATTATTTAACTTTGTCGCGCAGTGCTGAAACCTTATCAGGTGGGGAGGCGCAGCGGATTCGCTTGGCCAGTCAGATTGGTTCGGGTTTAGTCGGTGTGATGTATGTGCTGGATGAACCCTCCATTGGGTTGCATCAACGCGATAATGATCGATTACTGCAGTCATTAGAGCGTTTACGGGATTTGGGTAATACCGTCATTATGGTAGAACATGATGAAGAAGCGATGCTGCGAGCGGATCATTTGGTCGACTTGGGTCCTGGAGCGGGTGTGCACGGGGGTGAGATCATGGCGCAAGGAACACCTGATGATGTTAGATCGAGTGCACTTTCTTTAACAGGGCAATACCTTTCTGGTAAAAAAAGTATTCCGCTGCCTAAAAAACGTATTGAAAATATTTGCCGACAAAAACTCACGATTAAGGGCGCTAGTTTAAATAACTTGCAAGATGTGACGCTGGAGTTACCGCTGGGAATGTTAACGTGTGTGACGGGTGTGTCTGGGTCCGGCAAGTCAAGTTTGATTAACGGCACGTTGTATCCGATCGCGGCACAACGATTAAATAGAGCAACATCACATACCATTGGGCCTCATCGTTCAGTCAGCGGTTTAGATGAACTGGATAAGGTGGTTAACATTGATCAGAGTCCGATTGGGCGTACGCCACGTTCAAACCCGGCAACCTATACGGGCATGTTTACCCCAATTAGGGAGTTATTCGCAGGAACACAAGAAGCTCGTTTGCGTGGTTATAAGGCTGGCCGTTTTAGTTTTAATGTGAATGGTGGTCGTTGTGATGCCTGTGAAGGCGACGGTCTGATTAAAGTGGAAATGCATTTCTTGGCTGATGTGTATGTGACGTGTGATGTGTGTCATGGTGCGCGCTATAAACGAGAGACGTTAGAAGTTTTATATAAAGGTAAAAACATTTATGACGTCTTAGAGATGACCGTGGAAGACGCTGTCGCCTTTTTTGAAAATGTGCCTAGCGTGAAGAGGAAATTAGACACCTTAATGGATGTGGGTTTGTCGTACATCACGTTGGGTCAAAACGCTACGACATTATCCGGGGGTGAGGCGCAGCGTGTGAAGTTGTCTCGAGAGCTATCTAAGCGTGCTACAGGGAAAACATTATATATTTTAGATGAGCCTACGACGGGTTTGCATTTCCATGATGTGAATCAGCTGATTGATGTGGTGATGCGCTTGAGGGATCAGGGTAATACGATGGTGATCATTGAGCATAACTTGGATGTAGTAAAAGTTGCTGATTGGGTGATTGATCTGGGGCCTGAAGGGGGTGCTGGTGGAGGCCAGATTGTGGCTGCTGGCTCACCTGAGACAATAGCGAAACACCCGGGTTCGCATACGGGCTTGTACTTAAAGTCATTGCTTCCCGAGTAAGTCTATGTGCTGAGGTGGCTTGCGTGAGTTGTTTCTGAACGTTAGGTATAAAAAAACCACTTTTATACTAGGTATGAAAGTGGTTTTATTTCGATCAGTGTTTTTTTTCTTGCAATCTACTTGGGAATCCTTTTCTCTTTGAATTTAGTCATTATGCCACATTTTCCGATTTTTTCGTCAAAAGCACGGGGATCAAATTTCATAAGTTCGATCTTATCGGGTGTGTTGTTTTTATTTTTATACGTGGTGTAAAAATAGCCGGTTGCTTTGCCGGCTTGTGTTTTTCCTGTGGAAAGCAACATGATTTTTTCGCGAGGACCTTTAGATGCCATGTGAATTTCCCCTAGTTAATGTTTTCGTTGTTATTGACTCGTACTAGCGCTGCTTCAATGCCGATTTTATCAATCGTGCGTAAGCCGCGTGCAGAGACACGTAGTGTTACGTAACGTTGCTCGCTAGGAACCCAAATGCGTTTTTTATGAAGGTTGGGTAGAAAGCGTCTTTTTGTTTTATTGTTTGCGTGAGAAACGTTATTACCCACTGCTGGGCGTTTTCCCGTGACTTGGCATGTTCTTGACATGACAGGGCTCCTATCTAAATTCTGGTAAGCGGTGTTTTATACCAAACCGATGCTTGTTTGTAAACTGAATTTTGGGTTTCTCTTCGCTCTTTCACCTGCGGGTTGAAAAAATGGGGAAAATCGATGTTTCGATTTTGGTAAGGAAAAGGGGGTGATCCGTTTGAGTTTTTTATTATTTATTATAAATCAATTGGTTAGGTGTTTTTTGTAGGGTTGGCCAGGTTGAGTGGTCCCAGAGGGTTGCCATGGTGCGTTTCGGTCTTGTCCTGGTCATTTTTAAGTCACCTCTCGCACGCCCTGGATGACAATCTGAAGGGCTTTTGTTGTCTAGATATCTGTTAGCAAACACGGTAGCCTAGCTCTTTTATCTCAAGGAGACCTGATAATGTACCGGCCAGTTCAGTTGAAAATTGTGGATTCGCGTATTGGGGCTGAGACGGTTATACCAGAGTATGCAACAGAAGGATCTGCAGGCTTGGATTTGCGGGCCTGTTTAGATGCATCACTGGCATTGGCTCCTGGCCAAACAGAATTAATTTCAACGGGGATTGCAATTTACTTGGGTGATCCCACCTTGGCAGCCACCATTCTTCCTCGTTCCGGTCTTGGCCATAAGCATGGTGTGGTATTAGGTAATTTAGTTGGATTGATTGATTCTGATTATCAAGGACCCTTAATGGTTTCATGTTGGAATCGAGGCGAGAACACGTATACGATCGAGCCCGGCGAACGAATCGCGCAATTAGTGATTGTGCCAGTCTTAAAAGCACAATTTAATTTGGTTGAAGAATTTGAGCAAACACAACGAGGAGAAGGTGGTTTTGGAAGCACAGGACAATAGAGCAATGCAATACGGGCTTCCACCCGTTATTCCAGAAGGTATTTTTCGAACGTATGATATTCGTGGTGAAGCTAATGATACGGGGGTGAGCCTAGGGATTGCTTATGCCATTGGTTTGGTCTTTGGGTCAATGGTGATTGAGGCGGGTGGTCGTGAAGTGGTCGTTGGTCGTGATGGTCGTCTTACAGGGTTTGAGTTGACGCAGGCGCTTGTGGCTGGTTTGTGTCAAAGTGGTTGTGATGTCATTGACATTGGTCAGGTGCCGACACCACTCGTCTATTTTGCAACAAAAACCTTATCAGCTAACTCGGGTATTATGGTAACGGCCAGTCATAACCCAGGTCATCATAATGGTTTTAAATCGGTGTTGGATGGTGTGACGTTAAGTACGGAAGGTGTTCAGACGTTGTATCGACGTATTACGCAGCATGAGTGGACTATCGCATCACAATCGGGTGGTTATCGCGAACATGAGATGATACAGCCCTATATTCAATACGTTAGTGAGCATATTCAATTAAAACGTCCATTAAAAGTGGTGGTGGATTGTGGGAATGGTATTGCGGGTGTGGTTGCACCTGCTTTGTATCGTGCTTTAGGTTGTGAGGTGATTGAGCTGTTTTGTGATGTCGATGGTCACTTTCCTAATCATCATCCAGACCCGACGATCCCTGGCAATCTAGAAGATATTCGTGCTGCGGTTAAAGAACACCAAGCGGATATTGGTTTAGCGTTTGATGGTGATGGTGATCGCTTAGGTTTGATCACTAACGAAGGTGATATTATCTGGCCGGATCGTCAATGTTTGTTTTTCGCACAAGATATATTAAAACAACATCCCGGTTCTAAGATTATTTTTGATGTGAAGTGCACGAATCATTTGCCTCAGAAAATAGCTGCTTGGGGCGGTGAGCCGATCATGAACCAGACAGGGCACTCATTAATTAAAAAGCGCATGATAGCAGAGTCTGCTCCGTTTGCAGGTGAGATGAGTGGGCATATCTTTTTTAATGATGAATGGTTTGGTTTTGATGATGGTGCCTATGTGGGTGCGCGTGCATTGAGAATTTTAGCCTCACAATCTACTTCTTGTAGTGAGTTATTTGCAGCTTTGCCAGACAGTATCAATACACCAGAATTGAAGCTACCCATGGCGGAAGATCAAAAGTCACACTTCATGCAACAGTTAATTGAGAAAGGTGTTTTTGGCGATGCAAAACGGATTACGATTGATGGCTTACGCGTGGATTTTGGTTATGGGTGGGGTTTAGTTCGTCCATCGAATACCTCTGCGTATTTAGTGATTCGTTTCGAAGCCGAAACGCAATCTCAACTCGATGCAATTCAAGCTTGCTTTCGTGATGCCTTATTATCTATCGATAAAGATTTGGTATTGCCTTTTTAGAGGGTGCCATGACAGGGGTGCGTGACTGGGTTTTTAAATAAAAAGCGGGGTTATATGATGAAACTGCTCTGTTTAAATATTTGGGGTGGGCACGTTAAGCAGCCACTGTTAGATCTTATTGATCAGTATCGAGATGTCGATTTTTTTTGTTTGCAAGAGGTATACCATAATGGCAAGCAAAAAAACTCGACGGATCACCGACAGTTGAGTTTAGAAATATTCTCTGAGATTCAGGCGCAGCTGCCATCGCATCAAGGGTTCTTTCGACCTGTCGTGCAAGGTGTGTATGGGCAGGCAATGTTTATTAAGAAAACCATTGTTGTTCATGATGAAGATGAAGTCAGTATTTATCATAACCCACGTTATCCAGGAATAGGGCCGCGTCATGATCGTGTTTTACAGTGGGCGAAATGTCATTATTTAGATCAACCTTTAATGGTGAGTAATGTACATGGGCTATGGAATGGATTAGGTAAAACGGACACACCTGATCGTTTGAAGCAGTCTCATCAGATTCATGCTTTTGTGCAGTCGCAGAAATGCCCGCACATTTTATGTGGTGATTTTAATTTACGCCCTGATACAAAAAGCATCGAACTATTAGGTGATCAATGGCGCAACTTAGTGACTGAGTTTAATGTAACGAGTACGAGAACCCCGCTTTATGATAAAGAGGAGGCTTATGCCGATTATATTTTTGTCTCTCCTGATATTGAGGTGAATGCATTTTCAGTCTTGGATGCGGTGGTGTCAGATCATGCTCCATTGTATTTGGATTTTACTGTTTTACCTTTGAAGAATGAGAATGATGAGCGTCAGGCTATTCGAGATACCTCAGCCTGGATGAGTAGGGTGTAGTGAGTCTAGAGTGTTTATGACAGAGCTGAATGCGTAGATGGAAGCCAGGCTTGAGGGTCTTGGCGCCAGCGGCGTACTTCATCGCTTTGTGTTGCAGATAGGCTGCCTTGTTCAATAGCAACGTCGAGTAATGCGTCCAGTGTGGTTAGTGTGCATGTTTCAACGTGTGCTTGTTTAAAAGCATCTTGACTGGCGTCTAATTGATAATTAAAAATAGCTAGGCAGTGTTTGGCGATGACGTCTTGTTGTTGCAGTGCTTGGCAAGCAGCAATGGCGCTGTTGCCCGTGCTGATTAAGTCTTCAATGACCAAGGCTTGTTGACCTGCTGTGTAGTGTCCTTCAATTTGATTATTGTTGCCGTGCGCTTTAGCTTTTCCTCTAATATATACCATGGGTTGTTGCAGTCGATCTGCAATCCACGCTGCATGAGGTATGCCGGCTGTTGCTGTGCCTGCAATGAGTTCTGTCGGTAATGAATGAGTTTTAATGACGGAAAGGAATCCTTCAATCATGGTGTTACGTGCTTCGGGATGTGAAATGATGAGTCGGTTGTCACAGTAGATAGGAGATTGTAAGCCGGACGTGTATTGAAAAGGTTGAGTTGTATTGATTTGGACGGCTTGGATATCTAATAAGATTTTTGCAATGGCGTGAGAGAGTGTCATGTCTAGTCCTCAATAAATAATCAGAAAAATACTACGGAACACGCTAGCACCTTGCAAGTTAAAATCAGGGTAAGCTTAGTGACGTTGTTTTTTTTCTATCTGTTGAATGAGTTGCTCTAAGGTTTGTTCGGGTGTAATGGCTTGCATGCAGGGTGTGTTGTTGGGTGTGTAGTCTGCATGTTGGCATTGGCGTTGTTTGCAGGGTGAACAAGCCAGTTGTTCGAATTGTATCTGGGTATGCGCTCCGAGTGGCCCTGTAAGGTTGGGGTCTGTGGCACCCATTAAGCAGACACCAGGACAGCCTAACGCTGTTGCTAAGTGTGTTAGCCCAGTGTCGACACCCACAAAGCCACAGGCGTGAGCTATGAAGGCTTGTATATCTGTCATATTAGTTTTAGGGAGTAAGTATGAGCCTGGTATAGCTTGAGCTAATTCTTCAACAAATGTTTTTTCCGTGTCTGATCCCCAGGTGAATGTCGGAATATAACCGTGTTTGACTAGAGCAAGCCCCAGTTCAACCCAGTGCGATCGTGGCCAGTATTTGGTAGTCCAGGTGGTGTTTGTTAGCAGTAAAACATGCCGAGAGACTGAGGTGCTTTGTTCCGTGCGCCAGTCATAGTGAGGTGTTGTTGTCGGGCAAGAGTAATCTAATGCTTGGGCCATGAGTTGTCGGGAGCGGAGAATGGCATTTTGTTGTCGACTGATACGGTGGCGCTGTTGATAAAATAAACTGGCTAGTGGTTCCCGGCAGCTGCGCCAACTATAACCATGCGTGGTTTTAGAACGACAGAGTTTCACAAGCAAAGCACTTTTCAGCAAACCTTGAAGATCGATGACGGCGTCATAGTTCGCGTTACGTAGGTGTTTTTTTAACGCAGCCCATTCGGGTGATTGACGGTAAATGAGCGGGTTGCCTTTAAAGTGACGCCAATGGCATGGGATGGCGCGATGCACACGCGGGTGGTTTTCAATCGTTTGTATGAATTGTTCTTCAATCAGCCAGTCAATGCGCAGATTGGGAATGGCTTGGTGAGCATCACAGAGGGCTGGAAACGTATGAATAATGTCGCCGAGTGAAGAGGTTTTGATAATAAGGATGTGCATGAAGGTAATAGGATTGGCTAAAATGAGGCTTATTTATCCATATCGCTGGAGTGCCGTCAAGGACTGTGTCGTTGACTTTAAAAGACTAGTCCCATGACTGATGCTTTTCTGGGCTCAACTCATCCAAGCCATGATACGCATCGAGCCAAAATTTGATGAGCCTTGCTCGGTATGAGCCGGTCTTGATGAGTTTGTAATCTTTCAAAAATTAATTCATTACAATTTTTATTATGACAGGTAACCTCGCATTGACTGTGAATGATATTGATGATGCTGATTTTTTCTCAAGAGCGTTAGGTCAAAAAACGATGACAGTGACTCATAGCGGCTTTAATTCAGGGGGTTCACATCTGGATCCAGTCACACAAAAAACAAAACCATTCAATGCCAACCATTAATGAGACCTGAATCATTAATGACGCTCTCAAATAAAGAAGCGATTGCATTATTAGAAGGGAGTCAGCCGGTCAGGCTAAAAAAGTCATACTAAACC
>JABABC010000211.1 GCA_014238445.1 Coxiellaceae bacterium | reverse complement strand
CCGTTTCTGTAGCCCGTTGGCTTTCATGTGGCGATAAATGGTGCTGTATGAAGGCATGGTGCCGAGTTTATCTGAATCTTTAACCACCACAGCTAAATTATCAACATGCAATTGATAACTCCAGCCTTGGTGCGCTCTATATTGCTGCAGGATTGCTTGTTGTAGCGCAGAATTTATTTTCCTTGACCGGTTGGCGTCAGTTCTGCGTTTTGATTTTAGTTTTTCAATGGGATCATCGGTCTTTTTCGCCTGATAAAACCAACGCTCAATGGTTGTAACACTAAAATAAACTGGCGCACCAGTAAGTGGGTGCACCCACTGCTTTTTTGACAAATAACTTAATTCTTTCTTCAGGCTGCCACTGGCCGGTGGTGAGGCCAGCAGCGGTCCTATAATTGAAAAGCGAAATCGTGCCCACTGAGCTTGCGGTGTTTTTGTTGATTTTTCGGTTGTCATGAAAACTCCTGTAATTTGTTAAAAAATTTAAGTTACAAGAATTCACGTGTGATTAACAGCTAGATACTCTGCGTATAATTTTCCTCCATTAAATAGCGCGCAAATTGCCTGAAGTTAGTGGCGATAAAAACTGCAATATCTGTGTCATTTTTTTATCTAATGGGTTTTTGATTAAGCGAAACAAATGCCGTGGCAAAGAACATCGGCTTTCGTCTGCAGGTGGACACAGTCCTTTGTGCTGCTGCCAAAATGGTGTTTTGACAAAGACGTTTCTCCACCACTCGCGCCAGCGATCCCAGGTTGATTTAGGCACTGTGACACCAAAATGCTTTTTAATTTGTGCCCGGCGTCGCTCACTAAGTCCAAGCGCCAAAGCTGACAGTAAAAGTAACACAGGAGCCACATACCAATATCGACCAAAGAAACGTACAGTTGCTGGGGAACTGCGCCTGCGACACGTACCACAACAGAAACTAAAACGGCTGTCGTAATGATCCCTGAATAGCTCAGGCACTCCATGCGGACTTCGAGGATAATTTGCCTGGTGTAATTTACCGCCACAGCGTTGGCAACCGGCCTGTTGAAACACCCTGGCCATTTCACGATCAATGGCTGTCGACCACCAGGCTAATTGAGCCACCCAGTTTTCACATTAATTGAGCCACTTTCGTCATTTACCCCCCCTGTAATCGGATGCTATAGCTAGCCTTTAGTCATTGCAAGCTATTTGTTGTGTTGGCCGGTTTTTCTTTCTATATGACTCCCCCTCTAAGACGATCTGATAGGCGTTATTGGCCAGCCGGTCTAAGGCAGCATTCGCCATGACCGGGTCAGGGAAGAGCTTTACCCAGGCATCCACGGTACGGTTGCTGGTAATGATAAAACTACTCCTGTCATGCCGCTCGGCTATTAACTCATACACATCCTCGGCCTGTTCAGGTGTCATGGCTTTGAGGGCAAAGTCATCTAAGATGAGCAACCTTGGCTTCAGGTATTTATTAAATTCTTTCGACCAACTTAAATCTGCTCGGCTTGATTGTAGGGTCCTGAGCAATGTATTGGATCTGATGAACAAGGTGCTAATACCCTTGCAGCAAGCCACATGGCCCAACGCATGGGCCAAGTGTGTTTTGCCAGTGCCAGTGGGCCCCATTATAATAACGCTCTTGTTTTCTGATAAATAATTGCCAGCTTGCAAGTCACGGACATTACGCTTAATGTGACTGGGATAATGTTCTAGTAGCAAGTTGTCAAAAGTATACTGGGACTCGAACTTGGCTGTGCGTAATCTTTTTGCTAATGATTCTGCATCACGACGACTAACTTCATCTTGCAACACCAGCTGTAGAAAATCACTAGCGGTTAGACTTTCTTTCTCGGCCTGCTCAAGTCGCACATCTAAGGTTTCTAATAATCCTTTTAATCGCAGGCGATTTAGGCTCTGGGTTAATGCTTCAGCTATCATTGGTTATCTCCTCTGTGGTTTATTGGACTAAAAATTCATTTGGATCACGTAAAAAAGCACCTTCACTTAATTCTTGCGCACTCATAACAGTAGCTTGGTTAGCTGATGGCGCATCGATGTTATGCATGATTATTTTCTTTAATGCGGCAACGGTGGTGTCGCCAAACTGCAGCGCATATACACATGCACGCTCCAGCCTCTCGGCCGAGTTATATTCAGCTAAACGCAATATGGCTTGTGCCTTGCGTAATTTACTGGTGCTAGCTCTGGTCAGCAATTTTGTCAGCACACTGGAAGTCGCAACGCCAATATTATTTGCACGAGCCAAACAAACTTCAGCAGTATTACCCAAATAACAATTAGCTGCTTCGGGGAAGTCTAGTGGGTCAGTGCTCCACGATCCTTTCCGTTTTAGGCGCGTATGAGCCTTTATTTGCGTGCCTTTTCTTAAAACATAGACCATGCTTTGAGTCGCTCTAATTAGAACTTTCTTGCCGACATGTTCAGTTTGCAGAGAATAAAAGCTGCCTTTAAAAGTAATATGTTGATCACGGCCAACCAGAGACTTTTGCCATATTGCAAACTCATATGGTACCGCAGGCAATTCAATTAACGCTGGTAATTCATCACGATCAAAACGTTCTCGTGGTGCCTCGCCGGTGGTTCTTGTTACTTCGCAAGCTATTATATTATCACACCAATTTTTAGCATATTCATTGGCCTCGCCAATATGCTTAAAGGTTCTGCCAGCAATAATTTGATGCCTTACAATTTGAATGCTACGCTCAACTTTACCTTTATGTTCTGGCGTCCTGACTTTAGCAGGGTCAACTATAAAATCGTAATACCGTGCGCATTCAGCATAAGAGAGATTTATTTTTGGATCATAAATATCTGGCTTGATCACTCCTGCCTTAAGGTTATCAAGCAATACCGTCTGAGGCACCCCACCAAAAAAATTAAAAGCTAACACGTGGCATTCAATCCAGGTTGCCACATCTTGCTTAAACACAAAACGCACAAACCGATGTCTACTGTAAGATAGTGTCATCACAAATGCTTGTGTACGTCGATATTTATTGCTTGAAAGATCAAACATTTTGCCAACATAGCCAAAATCAACTTGTGCTTGTTGTCCTGGCAATGTATGCAACACCACCGTAGTGTCTGCGGGACGCGGAAAATGTTTTTTTATATACCGGTGGTAACTTGTTTCACTGATCTTAACATCAGGGCTTTGTTCCAGCAGTAAGCGTCTCACCTGCCTAACCGTCATATAAGGTTCGTTAAGCCAAATTTTAATTTGATCATGATACTCTTGCAATTGCTGTTGGGACGATCCTGGTTGCGATTGATTGCCGGAGAGCAACCAACTGCTAATTGCACCGCTGATTGACAACAGATCTTTATCATCAACCTTGCCAGGCGAAAGGCCTAGCGATATTGCTTTCTTGATGATTTTTCTAATTGTGTTTCTAGATGCGCCGGCTGATTTGGCGATTTTCCTTTGACTGATGTACTTTAGCCATTGATAAAGTACCTCGGTAACCTCTG